>NZ_JBEOYR010000030.1:0-2741 GCF_040297165.1 Streptomyces sp. NPDC001851
GGATCAACGTGCTGTTCGCGATCCTCCGCGACGGCACTTTCTACGAACCCAGAACCCCACGCCTCGCTTGACGAAAGACATAGAGGCACCCCCCCCGCCGGCCTGATGCTCTGCAGGCCCGTGCGCAGGTGCCGCAGGGAGGGCGGGCCGGGGTCAGCGGGCTAGAGTCAGCGGGCCGTGCGGCGCAGGGCGAGGCGTTCCTTCTCCGAGAGGCCGCCCCAGACGCCGAAGCGCTCGTCGTTGGCCAGCGCGTAGTCCAGGCAGGCCGGGCGCAGCTCACACATGGCGCAGATGCGCTTCGCCTCGCGCACCGAGCTGCCGGGCTCGGGGAAGAAGAAGTCCGGCCCGGTCTGCGCGCACAGGGCCTGCGCCTGCCAGGTGTCGTCGGCCGGAGTGATCGTTTCGAAGTGCATGACCAGGATCGTGCCGCGCCGCGAAAAACGTTCGATCAACGCCGGGTCAACGCCGCCACCAGGCCCTCCGCCGCCTCGATGATGCTCCCCCGGGCCGACCCCGCGCACGGCGGCGCGCGGGGCACTGCGCTCCGGCGGCGATTGTCAGTGGGGGGTGCCAGACTCGGCAGTGCACAGGACGGGACCCTCTGCGAGGAGGCGAAGATGCTCACCACCCGCTTCGTCAACGGCGCGCCGAACTGGATCGACCTCGGCACCCCGGACATCGACGGTGCCCTCTCCTTCTACGGCGGCCTCTTCGGCTGGCAGTTCCAGTCGGCGGGGCCGGACGCCGGAGGCTACGGCTTCTTCCAGCTGGACGGCAGGACCGTCGCGGGCGGTATGCAGTCCGGCCCCGAGCAGGGCCCGCCGGCCTGGACGGTGTACTTCCAGAGCGAGGACGCGCAGGCCACCGCCAAGGCCGCCGAACTGGCCCACGGCAGAGTGCTGTTCCAGCCGATGGACGTGATGGGGCAGGGTCACATGGCGGTGCTCGCCGACCGGGCGGGCGTGCCGTTCGGCATCTGGCAGTCGGCCCGGACCAAGGGCGTCGACGTGGCGAACGAGCCGGGCGCGCTGTGCTGGGTCGAGCTGTACACCCCGGACATCGCGGCGGCCGCCGCCTTCTACCACCAGGTGCTCGGCCTGGAGACCTCCGCCGTGCCCTTCCCGGGCGGGACGTACACCTGTGTCAACCCGGCCGACGGCGGGGAGGACGCGATGTTCGGCGGGATCGTACCGCTCGCCGACGCCCCGGCCGAGGCCGAGGACGGCCCGTACTGGCTCCCGTACTTCGAGGTCACGGACACCGACGATGTGGTCGAGAGGGCACAGCGACTCGGCGGAGCGGTGCGCATGCCGGCGACCACCATGCCGGGGGTGGGGCGCATGGCCAAGCTCAGCGACCCCTACGGCGCGCGCTTCGCGGTGATCAGAAGCGAGCCCCAGCAGGGCTGAGCGGGCCGGACGGAAGCCCGGCGCGGCGGTCCGGCTAGGCGGAAGCCCGGCGTATCAGCGTGGTCGGCAGGATCACGCCGCCGGCGGACGGCGGACCGGCCGGGGCACCGGTGCGGTCGCGGGCGTCGGCCAGGCCGCGCAGCAGCAGACGGGCCATCAGGCGCCCCATTCCCTCGATGTCCTGACGGACCGTCGTCAGCGGCGGGTCGGCCTCTTCGGCGACGGGCAGCATGTCGTCGAAGCCGATCACGGCCACGTCCTCGGGCACCCGCCGTCCGCTCGCCCGCAGCACCCGCAGGGCACCGAGCGCGGTGAGGTCGTTGGCGGCGAACACGGCGTCCACGTCCGGGCACCGGTCAAGGAGTTCCCGCATGGCGCGTTCGCCGCCGGCCGGGGTGAAGTCGCTCTCCACGACCAGCCGGGGATCGCTCCCTCCCGGCACCTCGCCCATGATGTCCCGGTAGCCGTCCAGCCGGTCCACCGCGGACGTCTGGTCCAGGAGGCCGGTGAGGTGGGCGACGCGTCTGCGGCCGAGGCCCACGAGATGCCGGACGGCCGCGCGTGCCCCACCCCGGTTGTCGCAGTCGACGTAGACCACGCCGGGCCCCGGACTCCGCCCCGCCTGCGCGGCGCCCCCGGGCCCGTCTGCCCGGCTGTCGTCGCCCCAGCCGGGCCGTCCGCCGAACACGGTGGGCACACCGGCCTCGTGGATGAGGCCGGGCAGCGGGTCGTCGAGGTGCAGGGAGAAGACGAGCGCGCCGTCGACGTGGCCTCCGGCGAGATACCGGGCCACGCGCGCATGGTCGTCACGACCCTCGGTGAGCAGCAGCACCAACTGGTTGTCGTGGGCGGTCAGTTCCTTGCTGATACCGCGCAGCTGCAGGGCGAAGAACGGGTCGGCGAAGACCCGGGTCTCGGGCTCGGCGATGATGACCGCGACGGCGTCGTGCCGCTTGGTGACGAGGCTGCGCGCCGCCTGGTTGGGGACGTACCCCAGCTCCGCCACGGCCTGCCGGACCCGTTCGGCCAGGGGTTCGCGCACCCCGTCGCCGCCGTTGACCACCCGGGACACGGTGGCCCGGGACACTCCGGCCAGCTCGGCCACGGCCTCCAGCGTGGGGCGCGACACTGCCTCGGTCACTTCTGCATCTCCTCATCGGCGGCTGCCGGTCAGGATAACCGCGCGGTGAAGACGCCGCCGGAGCAGCAACGGCGGCTTGCGGTGGGCGGGGTGGACAGTCGACCGGTGGACAGACGGCCGCCGGACGGTCGACAGTAGCCGGTCGACCGTCGCCAGTAGACGGTCGCCAGTAGACGGTCGCCAGTCCACGG
>NZ_JBEOYR010000030.1:2841-117130 GCF_040297165.1 Streptomyces sp. NPDC001851
GCGACTGGCGACTGGCGACTGGCGACTGGCGACTGGCGACTGGCGACTGGCGACTGGCGACTGGCGACTGGCGACTGGCGACTGGCGACTGGCGACTGGCGATGGTGGCCGGTCTATGGCGCCCGGTCAAGGTCGCCCGTGGCCGGTCGATGGTCTACGGTCGACGGGGGCCGGGGGCCGGGGGAAAGAGCCCGCCGACGCCGGGAAGCCGGCGGCGGCCAGGCGGCGGCCTCAGGTCGTCTTCTCGCGCCGGGCCCGGCTCGGTTGGACCCGCTTCGGTTCGCCGGGCATCTTCGGGTACTCCGGCGGGTAAGGCAGGTCGCCCAGGCCGTGGTCGTGTTCGTCGCGGCGGGCCAGTTCCAGCAGGGCGTCCAGGGAGAAGGCGTGGTCGTCCATGTCGGCGTGCACATCGCCGAGTTCGGCGAAGCGGCCCGGCATGGTCGCGAGGTCGAAGTCGGCGGGGTGGGCCACGCCGACCTCGTCCCAGCGCAGGGGCGCCGAGACGGGGGCGTTGGGCCGGGGACGTACGGAGTAGGCGGAGGCGATGGTGCGGTCGCGGGCCGTCTGGTTGTAGTCGAGGAAGATACGGCGGCCCCGCTCCTCCTTCCACCACTTGATCGTCACGTGGTCCGGCATCCGGCGTTCCATCTCGCGGCCGACGGCGATGGCGGCGCGGCGCACCTGGGTGAAGGTCCAGCGGGGTTCGATGGGCACGAAGACGTGCAGGCCGCGCCCCCCGGAGGTCTTGGGCCAGCCGCGCAGCCCGCCGAACTCGTCGAGAACGGCGCGCAGTTCGTGGGCGGCGCGGGCGGCGTCCGCGTAGTCGGTTCCGGGCTGCGGGTCGAGGTCGATGCGGAGTTCGTCGGGGCGGTCGACGTCCGTGGCGCGCACCGGCCAGGGGTGGAAGGTGAGCGTGCCGTACTGGGCCGCCCAGACGACGGCGCCCTCCTCGGTGGGGCACATCTCGTCGGCGCTGCGACCGCTGGGGAAGGTGATGTGGGCGGTCGGGATCCAGCCGGGCATGCCCTTCGGGGCCCTCTTCTGGAAGAACCACTCCCCGCCGACGCCGTCGGGGTAGCGCTCCAGAGTGGTGGGGCGGTTGCGCAGCGCACGCAGGATCCCGGGGCCGACGGCGACGTAGTACCGCGCCAGGTCCAGCTTGGTGAATCCCCGCTCCGGGAAGAAGACCTTGTCCGGGCTGGACAGCCGTACCGTCCGGCCGCCGACCTCCAGTTCCACCGCATCACCCATGCGGCCACGGTAGGCGCACCCCGCACAGCTCGCATACCGGGCAACAAGGGGCATATGCGAGCAGAATCAAGGGCATGGACCTGCCGGTGATGCCGCCTGTGAAGCCCATGCTCGCCAAGCTGGTGGCGAAGATCCCGCCGGGTATGCACTACGAGGCGAAGTGGGACGGGTTCCGTTCGATCGTGTTCCGGGACGGGACGGAGGTCGAGCTGGGCAGCCGTACAGGGAAGCCGCTGACCAGGTACTTTCCTGAGCTGGTGGGGGCGCTGAGGGAGCGGGTGCCGAAGCGGTGCGTGCTCGACGGGGAGATCGTGATCGCGCGGGAGGGGCATCTGGACTTCGACGCGCTGACCGAGCGGATTCACCCGGCGGACTCCCGGGTGCGGATGCTGGCCGAGAGGACCCCGGCGTCGTTCGTCGCCTTCGACCTGCTCGCGCTGGACGACGAGTCACTGCTCGACGTGGAACTGACCGACCGCCGGGCGCTGCTGGACCGGGCGCTCGCCGGGGCCACACCGCCCGTGCATGTGGCGCCCGCGACGACGGACCTCGGGGTGGCGGAGCAGTGGTTCGAGCAGTTCGAGGGCGCGGGACTCGACGGGGTCGTCGCCAAGCCGCTCGACCTGCGCTATCTGCAGGACGAGCGGGCCATGTTCAAGATCAAGCATGAGCGGACGGCGGACGTGGTCGTGGCCGGGTACCGCTTCCACAAGAACGGCCCGGTGGTCGGCTCGCTGCTGCTGGGGCTGTACGACGACCACGGCAGTCTCCAGCACGTGGGCGTGTCGGCCGCCTTCGCCATGAAGAAGCGGGCCGAGCTCGTCGAGGAGTTGGAGCCGCTGCGCATGGACGACGTGGCCGGGCATCCGTGGGCGGCCTGGTCGGACGAGGCCGCCCATGAGACGGCCCGGCTGCCAGGGGCACCGAGCCGCTGGTCCGGCAAGAAGGACCTGTCGTGGGTGCCGCTGCGGCCGGAGCGGGTCGCGGAGGTGGCTTACGACCACATGGAGAACAGGCAGCGCTTCCGGCACACCGCCCGCTTCCGCCGCTGGCGCCCGGACCGGACACCGGAGAGCTGCACCTACGCCCAGCTGGAGGAGCCGGTCCGCTACGACCTCGCGGAGATCCTCGGCGAGAAGGACCGGGGCTGAGGGCTCAGGGCTCAGGGCTGCATGAGGACCTTGATGGCGCCGTCCTGCTTGCGCTGGAACATCTCGTAGGCGTGCGGTGCCTCGCTGAGCGGCAGCCGGTGAGTGGCGAAGTCCTCGACACCCAGGGGGTCCTCGTCGGTCAGATACGGCATGATCAGGTCGGTCCAGCGGCGGACGTTGGCCTGGCCCACGCGCAGCTGGATCTGCTTGTCGAACAGGGTGAGCATCGGCATCGGGTCGGCCATCCCGCCGTAGACGCCGCTGAGCGAGATGGTGCCGCCGCGCCGGACGAGATCTATGGCCATGTAGAGGGCGCCGAGCCGGTCGATGCTGAAGCGCTCGGCAAGGGGCCCACTGAGCTTGCGGGGCAGGAGCCCGGTGGCGGTCTGGGCCAGCTTGGCGGCGGCGCTGCCGTGGGCCTCGGTGCCGACGGCGTCGATCACGGCATCCGGGCCCCGGCCGCCGGTCTCGTCGCGGATGGCGTTGACCAGCGCCTTCTCGTCGTCGAAGGCCCGGAGGTCGTATGTCTCCACGCCGTCCCGGGCGGCTCGCGCGAGCCGTTCCGCCACCAGGTCGACGCCGAACACCCGCTCCGCACCGCGTGCCTTCGCGATCCGGCAGGACATGTCGCCGATGGGGCCGAGACCGAGGACGGCGAGGGTGCCGCCGGGCGGGACGCCGGCGTACTCGACGGCCTGCCAGGCGGTGGGCAGGACGTCGGAGAGGTAGACGAAACGGTCATCGGGCGGGCCCTCGGGTACCTTGATCGGGCCGAACTGTGCCTGTGGGACACGCAGGTACTCGGCCTGGCCGCCGGGGACGGCGCCGTACAGACGGGTGTAGCCGAACAGCGCGGCGCCCATGCCCTCGCCGGTGACCTGGGTGGTCTCGCACTGCGTCGGCAGTCCGGTCAGGCACATCCAGCAGTTGCCGCAGGCGATCTGGAACGGCACCACGACCCGGTCCCCCGCCGCGAGGTCCGGCACACCCGGGCCGACCTCCTCGACGATGCCCATCGGTTCGTGGCCGAGGATGTCGCCCGGGGTCATGAACGGGGTGAGCACCTCGTACAGGTGCAGGTCGGAGCCGCAGAGTCCGGTGGATGTGACGCGGATGACGGCGTCCGTGGGTTCCTCGATCCGCGGGTCGGGGACGTCCTCGACCCGGACGTCCCGCTTGCCCTGCCAGGTGACTGCCTTCATGGGGTCGCGCTCCCTCGGTGTCCGGCGTGCGGTGGCGCCCGGGTACCCGTGCCCACCTGCACCGAACCCCGGCCGGGACCTTGCTGGGAAGAACGATGCTGACGAGGAGGCGGGGCGGGCCGACGGGACTGGGGTGACCCTGTTCCGGTCGCCGGAATGCAGTCCACCGAATCCGGTCAGGTGTATACGGCTCGCCTGAATCCGGTCAGCTGTATACGTCCGCCTGAATCCGGTCAGCTGTATACGTCCGCCTGTATCCGGTCGGCTGTATACAGTCCGTTTCCAGTATTCCGGTCAGCCGCTAAGTCGTCCGCCTGTATGCAGTCGACCGTATGCGGTCAGCTGCATACGGTCGACCGTAGCCCGCTACCGCAACCCCCGCCCCGTCTCCAGTACCTCCCTCGCCTGGGCCACCAGCCCCTCCGCCCCGCACGCCCGGGCGAGGTCCAGGCCCCGGCCCAGTTCCGCGACGGAGCGGGCGGCGATGCCGTATTCGACGCGGGCCGCCGCGTGTTCGTACTGGCAGGGTGAGGCCTCCAGGTAGGTGACGGCCTGGGCGGCGAGCTGGACCGCGCGGCCGCCTGTCTCCAGGGCGGCGGCGCAGCGCAGGGCCTCGCCGATGGCGGTGTCCGTGCCGAAGCGCTCGGCCTGCCGGCGGGCGTCGGCGGCGAGCTGGGCGGCGCGGGCGGGGTCCTGGCCGGCGAGGGCCTTGGCGAGGTCGATGGACCAGGGTGAGAGGACGGGGTTGTGGCCGCCGCGTGAGGCGGCCGTCTTCTCGGCGGCTTCCAGTTCGTGGATGCCTTCCTCGGTGCGGCCGACGGCGAGCAGCAGCCGGCCGCGGACGCAGCGGATGTCGGGCAGCACGATGGTGGACGGGTAGGGCGGCGCGAAGCCGTACTGCTCGGCGATCGACCAGGCCTCGTCGATGCGGCCGCGGGCCAGCAGGGTGTCGACGAGTCCGCAGGTCGCCGACCAGTACAGCGGCAGGCGGCGGCCGACGCGCTCGGCGAGGACGAGGGCCTCGCGCAGGGTGGACTCGGCGTCGCGCAGCCGGCCCTGTCTGCGGTAGGCGAGCCCGAGGAAGGCGTTGGCGAGGGAGAGGTGGCCGCCGCGCCAGCCTGCGGTGGTGTAGGCGCGCAGGGCCTCGGCGAAGAGGCTCTCGGCGCGGTCGAGCCGGTCGGCGTAGGCGTACGCGCTGCCGAGCATCATCAGCAGCTCCATGCCCCACTCCTGGTCGGTCCAGCCGAGGCCGGGTGCGAGGCGGCCGTTGACGAGGGCGCGGTCGCACAGTTCGAGGACTTCGTCGGCGCTCTCGCCGTGGGTCATGGCGTCGAAGCCGCGCAGGATGAGCAGGGCGCGTTCGGCGTTGTCGCGGCCGGCGCAGGTGCGCGCGAGGTCGGCCAGGCTCTTGGAGCGGGCCGGGGAGACGGTCTCGCCGTGGATGGCCTCCCACATGAACTGCACGGCCTGGAGCCGCAGCTTGACGGGGCCGGGTTGGTGCCGGGCGGCCTCGGCCTCGATGGTGCGGACGGCCTCCTCCAGCTGGTCGTTGTGGAGCAGCGCCCGGGAGAGCCGGACCACCGCGTCGACGCGCCGCTCGCCGTCGAGGCCGGGCATGCCGAGGGCGTGCTGGAGGTGTTCGACGGTGACGGCGGGTGCGGTGAGCAGGGTGGCGCAGCCCAGTTCGTAGAGGACGTGTGCGTGGACGTCGGGGAGCGGGGGTTCCTGCAGGGCGCGTTCGAGGCAGGTGCGGGCGGCGTCCGGGGCGCCGACGGCGAGGTGTTCGCGGGCGGCTTCGCGCAGCTGCTCGACGAGTTCCTCGTCGCCGTCCGGGTGCACCTTCAGCAGGTGCCGGGCGGCCTGGGCGGCGCCGCGGCCCAGCTCGGTGATGATCTGGGCGGCGACGCCGTGCATGGCGGTGCACACGCCGGACGGGATGGAGTTGTAGACGGCGGTGGCGATGAGCGGGTGGACGAACTCCAGCTCGTCCTCCTCGCGTTCGGTGCCGGCGCCCGGCGTCTTCGCGGGCTCGGGTTCGGTGAGGATGCGCGCGGCGCGGAGCAGGTCGGCGCAGTGCCGGGCGACGGCCTCGTCCATGGTGGCGAGGCGGGCGACCATGTCGACGGTGATGCCGGTGCCGAGGATGGCGGCGGCCCAGGCGAACTGGGTGGCTTCCAGGCCGAGTCCCTTCAGCCGGTCGACCAGTCCGCCGCCGCGTGCGGCGCGGTTGAGGGCGCGCAGTTCGCCGGCCCGGCTCTCGACCGGCTGGAGTTCGCTGTCCTGCACCTTGGCGAGGAGTTCGACGGTCTCGTAGGGGTTGCCGGCGGTGACGGCCCAGACCTCGCGGCAGAACGCGTCGTCGGCGTGCCGGCCGAGGGTGGCGCGGGTGAGGCCGGCGGCGGCGTCCGGGGTGAGGGCCCTGAGGGTGGTGACGGGGCGGCGCGCGGCGGCGGCCACGGCGTCGAGGTGGCGGGCGCTGTCGCCGCTGACCTCGCCGGGCCGGCGGGCGACCACGACGAGGAGGGAGAGGTCGTCCAGGCGTTCGGCGAACGCGGCGAGCCAGCGCAGGGTCTCCTGGTCGGCCCAGTGGGCGTCGTCGATCAGCAGCACGAGCGGCCACTCGCGGCGGGCGAGCCGGCGTACGGCCGCGACGAGGCCGTCGCACACGTACTGGGGGTCGGCGCTGCCCTCCTGCGGGTCGGTGATGCCGAGGGCGGGCCCGGCGATGTCGTACCAGTCGCCGAGGTACTCGCGGGCCTCCTCCGGCAGCAGGGACAGCAGCGCGGGCTGGAGCAGCTGCCGTACCACGTTGAACGGGACGGACTTCAGGGTCTCCGCACCCCGCGCGGACCATACGGTGCAGCCGCGGCGTTCGGCGATGCGGCGCACCTCGGCGAGCAGCGCGGTCTTGCCGAGGCCCGCCTCGCCGCGGACGACCAGCAGGCTGCCCGCGGACGACTGGTCGGCACAGAGCAGGTCGAGTGCCCGTGCGACGGTGGCGATCTCCCCGTCCCGCTCCCACAGGGAAGCCGAGGCAGCCGCCGGCGGCCGTCCCTCCGTCATTCCGTTACCTCCCCAGGTCGCCCGAATGACGTACAGACCACGAGCCTAGCCGTCCGGTGGGATGTGTGGTGGCCGGTCGGGGCAGCTGTTGCCCCGGTGGGTGAAGACGGGTGCGGCCGGGCGACGCGTACCCGGCCCGAGCAGCCGGTCAGCAGCGGACGGAGCGTCAACCATGGTGGGCACGCAACCTGTTTCCGGCGCCCGGGCGCCCTCACGCGGCCCGGCGGTGCGCGCGGTGGCGGCGGGGTCGGTGGGCAATCTCGTCGAGTGGTACGAGTTCGGGGTCTACGGCTTTCTGGCCACGGTGCTGGCCGAGCGGTTCTTCGCACCGGCGGGCGGCGGCACGGCCGGGGCGCTGGTCCGCGCGTACGCCTCGTTCGCGCTGGCCTTCTTCTTCCGGCCGCTCGGCGCGGTGCTGTTCGGCCGGCTGGGAGACCGGTGGGGGCGGCGGCCGGTGCTGCTCGCGGTGGTCGGGCTGATGTCGGGGACGACGACGCTGATCGGTGTGCTGCCGACGTACGCCACGGCGGGTGCGCTGGCACCGTGGCTGCTGACGTTGCTGAGGGTGGTTCAGGGGCTGTCGGCGGGCGGTGAGTTCGGTGGGGCGGTGACGGTGCTGACGGAGTTCGCGCCGCCGGGGCGGCGGGGGCTGTACGGGGCGTGGCAGTCGTTCACGGTGGCGCTGGGGCTGCTCTGCGGGGCGGGCGTGGCGGCGCTGACGGCGACCGTGCTCTCCGGACCCCGACTGACGGCCTGGGGGTGGCGTCTGCCGTTCCTGCTGGCGTTGCCGCTGGGTCTGGTGGCGCTGTGGCTGCGGGCGGGGCTGGCGGAGACGCCGTCGTTCCTGGCGCACGCGGAGGAGGAGGGTGCGCGGACGGTGCGGCTCGGGCTCGGGGCGCTGCTGCTCGCGGCGGCGCGGGTGGCGGGCTGGGCGGCGGCCGGGTACACGTTCCTGGTGGTGCTGCCCTCCTACCTCCAGGTCTCGCTGCATGCGCACGCGCACCAGGCGCTGCTCTCGGCGGCCGTGGCCAACGCCGGGTTCACGGCGGCGATCCTGCCGGCGGGACTGCTCAGCGACCGGGTCGGGCGGCGCCCCGTACTGCTCGCGGGGGCCGCGCTGGTGGCGGTGTCGGCGCTGCCGCTGCTCAACGTCCTGCAGGATCCGGCCGCTTCGGTGTACGCGAAGGGGTGGGCGCTCGCCGCCGCGGGCGCGATGGTGGGCCTGATGGCCGGTCCGGGCCCCGCGCTGCTGGCCGAGACGTTCCCGACCCGGGTGCGCTGGACGGGCCTCGGTCTCGCCTACGCCCTGGCGAACGCGGTGTTCTCCGGCTGCGCGGGTCTGGTCATCACGGAGGCGGTACGCCGTACCGGCGACCCGGACGTGCCCGCGTACTACGCGGCGACGGCGTGCGCGGTCAGCGCGCTGGCCCTGCTCGTACCCCTTCGGCGCACGGGAGACACCCCTCGGAGAAGGCGGGTTGACCGATGCTGGTGATCGGTTTGATGTCGGGGACGTCGTACGACGCGGTCGACGCGGCGGCGGCCGGGCTGCGGCTCGACGGTGACACGCTGCTGCTGCGGCCCCTGGGGATGGTGAGCAGCCCGTACGACGCCGGTCTGCGCGCGGCGCTCGCCGGGGCGCTGCCGCCGGCCGCCGTGCCGCTCGCCGAGGTGTGCCGGCTGGACACCGGCATCGGGCGGGCGTTCGCGGCGGCGGCGGTGCGGGCGGACCGTGAACTGTGCGGGGGGCGGGCGGAGTTGGTGGCCTCGCACGGGCAGACCGTGTATCACTGGGCGGAGGGCGGCCGGGTGCACGGCACGCTGCAGCTGGGGCAGCCCGCCTGGATCGCGGAGGCGACCGGGCTGCCGGTGGTCGCCGACTTCCGGGCCCGGGACGTCGCGGCAGGCGGCCAGGGCGCGCCGCTGGTCAGCCTGGTGGACCTGCTGTGGCTGCGTGGACGGCCGGGCCGGGCGGTGGCCCTGAACATCGGCGGCATCGCCAATCTGACCGCGCCGGACGGGACGGCGTTCGACACCGGGCCGGGCTGTGCGCTGCTGGACGCGGCGGTCCGGGAGTTCAGCGGCGGGCGGCAGGCGTACGACGCGGACGGCGCGCTGGCCGGGCGCGGGCGGCCGGAGCGGCGGCTGCTGGACCGGCTGCTCGCGGAGCCGTACTACGCGCTGCCGCCGCCGAAGACGACCGGCAAGGAGGTGTTCCACGCCGGGTATCTGCGGTCGGCCGGGCTGTTCGACGGCATCCGCCCCGAGGACGCGCTGGCGACCCTCGCCCTGCTGACGGCCCGGACGGTCGCGGACGCGGTGCGGTCCGTCGGTGCCGGCGAGGTGATCGCGTCCGGCGGCGGCATCCGCAACCCGGTGCTGGCGGGGATGCTCCGGGAGGAGCTGGCACCGGTTCCGGTGCGTGCCTCGGACGAGCTGGGGCTGCCCGGCGCCGCGAAGGAGGCGTACGCCTTCGCGGTCCTCGGCTTCCTGACCGCCCATGGCCTGCCCGGTACCGATCCGCGGAGCACGGGCGCCCGCCGGGCGAGCGTGCTGGGGTCGCTGACGCCGGGCAGGGACGGGTTCCGGCTGCCGCGGGCCGGGGCGCGCGGACCGGTGCGGCTGGTGGTGGAGGGGGCCGGCGGGGGGCCGTGACGAGGGAGGGTGTGGATCCTCTCATCGCGCTTTCACCGTCGCCTCATACGGTAGGGGGCATGACGCAGGTGACTCCCCCCGGGTGGTATCCCGACCCCGGGCAGACGAACGACGGTCCGCCCACCGAGCGCTGGTGGGATGGCAAGGCCTGGACGGACCGGACCCGTCCCGCCGGGACGGCCGCCCCGTGGGGTCCCCCGGCACAGCAGCCGGCGCATCCGGCGATGCCCTCCGCTGCACCCGTGTACGGCGCACAGCCCGGGTATCCGGCGTATCCGGCCTGTCCGGCTCCGCCCCGGGGCGGGTCCCGGCGCCTTCGCACCGGCATAGCCGTCACGGTGGCGGCGGCGGTCCTGGCGAGCATCGCGGGGGGCGTGTGGGCTCTGACCAGGAACCACGGCGGCGGCGCCGACCGGGCCGGGACCCGGCAGGGGGCCGCGGACGGGCGGGGCGGCGGCCGGGGCGGCGGCCCGGACGGTTCCGGGGGTTCGGGCGGTTTCGGCGGTCCGGGCGGGTCGGGTGGCGGGTCCGGTGGCGGCTCGCCGTCGCCGGGTCCGTCCGGGGCGCCCAGGGTCAAGGGCGGCGGGACGGTGCCGGACCTGGTCAGCGGGATCAGCCTGCCGGTGCCCCAGGGCTGGACCGGGCAGACGATCGGCGTCGGCGCGGAGGTGACCTCCGACGACTCCTACAAGTGCCCGGGCGACTCCACCCAGACCTGCACCTCGGGCGGCGCCTACTCGGCTCCGGCCCGGGCGCTGCACATCAAGGGCGACACGGCGGAGAAGGTCGCCGAGGCGGACATCGCGGCGAACGCCAGGCAGTCCTACGGCGGGAGCACCTACGGCAGCATCACCTCGCACCAGGTGCTGGACTCGGGGGCGGTGACGGTGGCCGGGCAGAAGGGCTACATGGTGCGGTGGAAGGCGGTCACCAGCAAGGGCGCCGACGGATACGTCGAGTCGGTCGCGTTCCCCTCGCCCGACGACGCCCGGCAGATCGTGGTGGTGCGCTTCGGCATCGACGTCGGGCAGAAGACGTCGGTCATCGACCGGATCCTCAGGGGGATCAAGGTCTCGTCCGGCGGCGGGAACGGGCAGGACGTCTGATCCCCCGCCGGAAGCGATGTGGCCGGGCGGGGCTCCCCTCCGCTCAAGAGGAGCCCCGCCCGGCCGGGGGTGCGCGCCGCCCCCGTCCCCACGGTGCGGCGCGGGCAGGTCGCCGTCGAGTCATCCCGTGAACGGCGACCTGGGTCCTAGGTCAGCCCGAGCGCGGGCAGCACGGCGGCCTCCACGAACCGGGCGAGGTAGTCGGCGTCGGCGTACTGGCCGCTGAGCACGGGCCGCACGCGCAGCACGCCGAACATCATCGCGGGGATGTACTCCAGGGCCGGGTGGTCCGCGCGCACCTCGCCCCGGGCCACACCCCGCGCGAGCATCTCCTGCAACGCGGCGATCTCCGGGTACACCAGCGCCTCGCGCAGCGCCCGGGCCAGTCCCTGGTCGGCCGTCACCGCGTGCCCGAGCGCCTGCAGCAGCTTGGTGTCCTTGCCGGACCAGTCGCCCGCGGCCCGCGCGGCCCGGCGCAGGTCCCCGGCGAGCGATCCGGTGTCGATGCCGGCGAACCGCACCCGGCGGCTGGCGCGCAGCGCGGCCGCGACGAACTGGGGCTTGGTCTTCCACTGGCGGTAGAGCGTGGACTTGCTGCAACGGGTGCTGGCGGCGACGCCCTCCATGGTGACCGACTCATAGCCGCACTCGCGGATCTGTTCCAGCACGGCGTCGAAGAACTCCCGCTCACGCTCCGGCGTGATCTTGGAGCGGCGCGAGGCGACGACCGTCTCCGGTCCGTCCGCGGCCTGCGACGTCATGCGGTGTTTCCCCTCACTCGTGGGCCCGGGCCGACCCTGTCTCTCCAGTGTGTCGCACTTCAATCGATACGCCAGTGTACCGGTACGGAAGCGTATCGGTACACTGACGTATCGGTACGCAAGCGTATCGATGATGTGTACACCCGCACCACCGTCAGCGAAGGGGCCGGGGGATGAATGCCCGAACCGAGCCTGCAGAGGCAGAAGCGGAGCCGGACGCGACCGCGCGTCCGGCACTGATACGTGAGCTTCTGCTGGTCGCGGGGCTCTTCCTCGTCTACAAGCTCGGCCGGCAACTGGCCGTCGGACACACCGGGAACGCCTTCCGCAACGCGCACCGCGTGTGGGACGCGGAACGGACCCTGCGTCTCCCGCCCGAGACCGCCGTGCAGTCCGCACTGCTGCACGGCCACACCCTCGTCCGCCTCGCGAACACCTACTACGCCACCGTCCACTTCCCGGCCACGCTCGCCTTCCTGGTCTGGCTCTACCTCAGGCGGCCCGCGCACTATGTGTGGGCCCGCCGGGTCCTCGCGGTGGTCACCACGGCCGCGCTGGTGCTGCCGTTCACCTTCCCGCTGGCCCCGCCGCGGATGCTGAGCGGCACCGGCCTGGTGGACACCGCCCGCCGCTACGGCCCGTCCGTGTACGGCCCGCCGGCCGCCGACCACCTGTCCAACCAGTTCGCGGCGATGCCGTCGCTGCACTTCGGCTGGGCGCTGATGGTGGCGGTCGGCCTGATCGCGGCCACCCGGTCCCGCTGGCGCCGGCTGTGGCTGCTGCACCCGCTGATCACCCTGCTGGTGATCGTGGGCACGGCCAACCACTACTGGCTGGACGCGCTCGTGGCCACGGCCATGCTCGGCATCACCCTGGCCGTGATCCGTCCGCCGCACCGGACGGCCACCGCAGCGGGACGCGGCACCGGCCGGCTCGCGCCGCGCGAGCAGGTCCTCGCGGGAGCGGGCCGATGAGCGCCGCCGCCCTGGCCGCCGTAGCCCTCTCCCTCGTCTCGGCCGTCGCCTACGCGCTGGCCGCCGTCGCCCAGGAGCGCCTCGCCTCCCGCAGCCCCGGCACCGGCCTGCTGCGGCTGCTCGGCACCGGCGCCTGGTGGTCGGCGGTCGGCCTGAACGCGGTCGCCGCCCTGCTGCACGTCGCCGCCCTCACCTACGGTCCGCTCACCCTCGTCCAGCCGCTGGGCGCGCTCACCCTGGTCGCGGCCGTGCCGCTCGGGGCGCGGGCGGCCGGTCGCCGGGTCGGCACGGCGGAGTGGCGGGGTACGGCGCTGACGCTGCTCGGGCTCGCCGCGCTGCTCGTCACCGCCTCCGGCCCGGCGCCCGCGCGGGTGCTGACGCTGACCGAGGCGCTGGCGGTCGCCGGTACCACCGCCGCCACCATCGGCGTGCTCTCCTGGCCTGGCACCCGGCCGGCCCTCCGGCACGCGACGGCGTCCGGCTTCGCCTCCGGTGTCGCCTCGGCGCTGACCCAGACGGTGACCGTGGCGGCCACCGACCGCACCGGGCCGGGACTGGACACCGAGGTGATCGTCGTCGCCGTGCTCGTCGCCGCCTTCGCCGTCGGCGGGCTGCTGCTGTCCCAGGCCGCCTACCGCGGCGGCCTCGGCGCGCCGCTGGCGGTGGTCACCCTCGCCAACCCGGTGACCGCCGCGATCATCGGGCTCACCCTGCTCGGCCAGGGCCTGAGGGGCGGCCCGGCCGGCGTCCTGCTGGCCCTCGCCGGAGCGGGCCTCGCCTCCTGTGGCGTGGTCCTGCTCACCCGGGTCGCACCCCAGGCGGCACCCGAGCCGCCGGGCGGGGACGAGGAGCACCCCGTGGCCGCGGTACTGGCCCTGGAACCGGGTACGGCGACCGCCGAACCGGTGCTGGTGCCACGCCGGCCGGAACAGCCGGGGCACCTGACCGCACGGTGAGGAGACACGGCGGCGGCCGGTGCGCTTCCCTTCGCGCACCGGCCGCCGTCGCCGTACTCCCCCGCCCGGGGCCCGCTCAGTTCCAGCCCCGCGAGTCCTGCTTCAGCGCGGTGTCGACGGTCAGGGCCGTGGCCAGCACGAGGCTCAGCAGCGGCTCGGGCAGCTGGTAGTGGATCTGCAGGACGTAGTTGTCCGCGCTCGTGAAGAGCGTCTTGGCGAGGCCCTCCCAGGTCTTGGTGATGCGGGCGACCTCGTTGTCCGCGTGGTCGACGATGGCGAAGTTCCACGCCCGCCAGTTCTCCGCCTTGATCGCGCCGACCTGCTGGCCGTTCGCGTTCATCGCGAAGTTGATCTTCCCGATCATGTTCTGCTGGACGATCTCACCGACCGGCGAGCCGTCCGGGCGGGTCACGATCACCCGGGACTTGAAGATCTTCGCGGGCCGGGTCAGCAGCAGCTGCGGCTGGCCGTAGGCGTCGCGGATCTCCAGCTTGTGGGTCAGGAACTGGTCCCAGCTGGAGATGAAGCGGAAGATCTTCCTCAGCACACCCTGGCCGACCTCGGTGACCGAGCCGATGTCGCGGCCGTGCTGGTCCATGACCTTGTACTCGTTGGTCACCTCGATGAGCTTGGCCTTCTGGTTCACCACCAGCACGGGCTCGGTGAAGAGGGTGCCCCCACCGGGACCGCTGGGCGCGACCCCGGCCTGCTGCTGCACCTGGCGCTGCACCCTGGGGTCGGCGGCCTGCGCCTGCGGGGCACCGTACTGCTGCGGGGCGGCCTGCTGCTGCGGAGCGGCCTGCTGCTGCGGGACCTGACCGGCGGACGCCTGTGCCGGGTTGGTGTGCTGGGTCCACTGCGCGCCGTCCCAGTAGCGGAGCGTCTGCGGCGCTCCGTGCGGATCCGGGTACCAGCCTGCAGGAGTGTTCGATTGCGTGGTCACCGGGGCACACTACCCTGCGGTGACCGGTACCTGACCAGTCCGCACGGAGCGCTGTTCATCGCCCGTTCACTCCGTCGCGATCGCCGGGTCGCTGACGCCGGGGCGCCCGTTCTCGACGTGGCCGGCGAAGCCGCGCAGGAAGGCCGGGTCGGCGTCGCAGGTGACCGTCACGTCGTACCAGCGCTTGCTCGCCGTGAGGTCGACGGTGCGCCTGACGGTCGCGCCGGGCCGTACGGTCACGGTGGCCGGGCTGCCGCCGTATCCGCTGACGAGCTTCAGCCTCACCGTGCCGGAACCCTTGTTGGTGAAGGTGAGTTCCAGGTGGTCGCCCACGTGCCGGGCGGTCGCCTCCGGTCCCGCGGCCCTGCCCTTGCCCTTGAAGACGCGCAGGAAGCCGTTGGGACCGTGCACGGCGAGGTCGTGGACCCCGCCGGAGTAGGCCGAGTCCCAGGTGTCGGACAGGGACTTGCCGGCCTGGGTGGTGTAGGTCCAGGGGCCGTCGGCGCGGTTGCCGGAGGTCACGAGGAAGGCGGCGCCCGCGTGCGCCCCCGAGGCGAACGTGAGCGTGAAGGTGCCGGCCGCCGGGTCCGCGGAACCGTCCACCACCGGGGCGTACTTCAGCGGGCGGGTGGGCCGGCTGCCGCGCTCCTGCCCGGGCAGCGAGGGGTGGGCGGGCAGCTTGGGCACGTAGTCCGGGTGGCGGTCCCGGTCCGGCGGCTCATAGGCGGCCGTGGACGGCAGCGCGACCGGCTTGGTGTCCTTGCGGGAGAAGTCGAAGGCACTGGTCAGGTCACCGGTGACGGCGCGGCGCCAGGGCGAGACGTTCGGCTCGTGGACGCCGAAGCGGCGCTCGATGAACCGTATGATCGAGGTGTGGTCGAAGGTCTCGGAGCAGACATAACCGCCCTTGCTCCAGGGCGAGACCACCAGCATCGGCACCCGCTGGCCGAGCCCGTAGGGGCCGGCGACATGGCTCGCGTCGCCCTGGTACAGGTCGAGCGAGGGATCGACGGTCGACTTGCCCTGGGCGCCGGAGGACGGCGGGAAGGGCGGGACGACGTGGTCGAAGAAGCCGTCGTTCTCGTCGTACGTGATGAACAGCGCCGTCTTGCCCCACACCTCCGGGTCGGAGGTGAGCGCGTCCAGGACCTGGGCGATGTACCAGGCGCCGTAGTTGGCGGGCCAGTTGGGGTGCTCGGTGAAGGCCTCGGGGGCGACGATCCAGGACACCTGCGGCAGCTTGCCGGCCTTGACGTCGGCCTTCAGCCGGTCGAAGAAGCCCTCGCCCTTCTTCGCGTCGGTGCCGGTGCGGGCCTTGTCGTACAGCGGGTCGCCGGGCTTGGCGTCGCGGTACTGGTTGAAGTAGAGCAGTGAGTTGTCGCCGTAGTTGCCGCGGTAGGCGTCGTTGATCCAGCCCCAGCCGCCGGCGGCGTCCAGGCCGTCGCCGACGTCCTGGTAGATCTTCCAGGACACCCCGGCCTGCTCCAGGCGCTCGGGGTACGTCGTCCAGCCGTAGCCCTTCTCGTCGTTGCCGAGGACCGGGCCGCCGCCCTTGCCGTCGTTGCCGACGCAACCGGTCCACATGTAGTAGCGGTTCGGGTCGGTCGAGCCCATGAACGAGCAGTGGTAGGCGTCGCAGAGGGTGAAGGCGTCGGCGAGCGCGTAGTGGAACGGGATGTCCTTGCGGGTCAGGTACGCCATGGTCGTGGTGCCCTTGGCGGGAACCCATTTGTCGTACTTGCCCCCGTTGAAGGCGGCATGCGTGTCCTGCCAGCCGTGCGGCAGGTCCTGGATGAACGCCAGGCCCAGGTCGTCGGCGTCCGGGTGGAAGGGCAGGATGTCCTTCGTGCCGTCGGACTGCTTCCAGACGGACCGGCCGTTCTGCGTGACCGAACGGGGGTCGCCGAAGCCGCGGACGCCTCGGAGCGTGCCGAAGTAGTGGTCGAAGGATCGATTCTCCTGCATGAGGACGACGATGTGCTCGACGTCCTCGACCGTCCCGGTGCGGTGGTGCGCGGGCAGGGCGGCGGCGCGCTGGATGCTGCCGGACAGCGCGGTGAACGCGGTGGTGGCGCCCGCGAGTTGAAGGAAACGGCGCCGGTTGACTTCGGCCATGGGTGTGAGGGTCCTCTCGTCCTGACGTACGTGATGCCGCCGTGATGACGTACAGATGACGGAATCTGCGCGCAGCGAGTGTTCCAAGAGCAGCAAACGTCAGGGAAGGGTCTGGTGGCGCCTGTGTGAAACTCGGCGGTCCGTGCGGTGCGCGCCCCGGGGGACATGAGGCGGCGGCCGCCGGGGCCAACGCCTGTGCCGTGCCGACGACTTCGGGCTGCCGAGCGGTCTGCCGCACCAGGGCGGGGCCCGGTTGCGGCGGGTCCCGTTCGCCCTGCGCGTACAGGGCCGTGGCGAGTTCGGGGCGGCGAGGGCGAGGCCGGTCCGCGTCTTTCGCACCCCCCGCGGCTCCGCGGGGCGCGCTCCCCTTCCGGCCCGGTGCCGCCGGTGGCCTGAGCGCCGGCGGTGCCGGGTCAGTCCTCGGGGGTGCGGACGACCGTGAGGTGTCCCGCCGGGCCACGTGGCCGGCGCGGGCGGCGTACGGGGGCGGCGGGCCGGCGGTTCTCGCGGAGGACCAGGGAAAGGCGCCGGTAGCCGAGGCCGCGCAGGACCTCCGGCGTCTCCTCGACGATGCGGCACTCGGTGGGGCCGCGGCGCGGGTCGGGATGGACCAGCAGCCGCACGGCCCCGTCGAGCCGGGTCGCCGTCTCCCCCACGGCCCGGATCCAGTGCGGCAGGCCCTGCCGGTAGGCGGCCTCCATGAGCGGGTCCTGGGCGATGTCCCGGCGGACCGCCTGGAGTTCGGGATCGTGGCCGTACGTCTCCAGGGCGGACCTGAGATGGGCCAGCATCGGCAGGCACCAGCCCTGCTCGTGCTCACCGAGGACGTCGCCGGCGTCCGGGTGGAACAGGACGAACCGCAGGAAGTTGTCCCCGGGCATGGCCGCCGCGTGCCGGCGCACCCCGCGGAAGAGTGTCTCGAACGCGCCGTTGGCCATGACCACGTCCCAGCGGTGGTCGACGACCAGGGACGGGCAGCCGTGGGCCTCCAGCAGTACGCCGTAGTCCTGCAGATACGCCTGGGTCTCGCAGGTCTCGGGGACGGGCCGCGGTGCCGTCCGCCACCCTCCTGCCTGATGTGCCATCGGGAGGTCACCCCTCTTGCCTCTGCCGCCTTCACGCGGCTCTGCGATCCTGCGGCCCCCGGCAAGACCGTGTCAACTATCGTGGCATTCCAGGCCCATTGACGGCCGAAATTCGCCACAGTTGTGGCGACACCTGGATGTGAGTTCGAGGCACCCGCTACTCTCCGGGAAGTTCACGGCGATCGCTCGTGAGAAGCACGGACACATCTGAAGCCCGCGAGAGACCTAGGAGTTCTGTCGGTGACGGATGGCTACGAGGATCCGGGCGCCACGGCGACCGCCCAGCTGCCGGCCGTCGTCGCCCGCGTCACCGCACTCGCCGACCGGCTCGGCGTGCCGCAGGCCGAGGTCTTCGACGTCGGGCGGCTCTCCGTGGCCTGCGGTGTGCCGGAGGCGGTGGTCAAGGCCCTGCTCAGTGGCCGGCCGGCCGGTGAACCGGACGTCCAGGCCCGCTTTCTGCAGCGCCTGGGCCTGCTGCGGCGCACCCGGCTGAAACCCAACGGGCGCACGTACACCCAGCAGGAGATCGCCGACGGTGCGGGCATGTCCCGGCAGCAGGCCGGCGCCCTCATCAACGGCGACCGGCGGCCGACGATGGAGCACTGCGACGCGCTGCAGCGTTTCTTCCGGGTGCACGCCGGCTTCCTCACCGCCGAGGACCCCGAGGCGCTGGCCGGTGCGCTGCAGCGCACCGAGCAGGAGCTGCTGCAGAAGCTCGCCGACCGGGAGCGGGCCGCCGCCAGGGCCGACCAGGATCCGCTGGAGCGGCTGCTGCAGGACCACGGGGTGCGCGGCATAGCCTGGCGGGCCGCGCAGCTGCCCACCGACCAGCACCGGGACAAGGTCGCGGAGTGGCTCGACATGCTTCTGGAGAGCGTCAAACGGCCCGAGTCGTGAGCCTGGGGAGGACTGTGGGCATCGGCAGGGACATGCGCCGGCTCTGCAACGAGCTGGCGGGCGGGCTGAGGCTGCCCGTGCCGGCACCGCCGGGAGAGCTGTACCGCGCGCTGTGCGAGGCGATGAGCCGCCGCCGCGGCCGGCCGGTGCACTTCCGGGCCGCCGCGTTCCCGCCGGGCACGGCGAGCGGGCTGTGGCTGGACCTGGCCGACCGCGACCTCGTCGTCGTCGAGGAACGCACCGCGCCGGTCCACCAGTTGGTGATCCTCGGCCACGAGCTCTGGCACCTGCAGGCCGACCACCGCGGACACCACGTCGACGGCATCGGGGTCGCCGCGCGGCTGCTGCACGACGACACCGACCAGGACGCGTTCCAGGCCACGGTGCGGCGGGTCGCGGCGCGGACCCGCTTCGACCTCGCCGAGGAGCGGGAGGCCGAGGCCTTCGGTCTGCTGCTGGCCAGCAGGTGCCGTACCTGGCTGGCCGGTTCGGCGCGGGCTCCGGTGCAGCTGGACGACGTGGTCGGACGCATCGAGGCGTCCCTCGGGTACCACGCGGGCGCCCAGGGCTGACCCCAGGACGTCCGCCGCGGCGCCCTGGTCCGCGCGCCAGGGCGCACGCCGTCATGGGCACGGCTCGCTCTTCCGGCTCCGCTGAGCGGGCGAACCGGCGCGGAGCCGGACGGCGTTGTCAGTGGTGGGCGGCAAGCTGGAGGGGTGCGCCGTACTGCGCGGCGCGCGGCGCCGCAGGGCGCCCGACCGTGACGCCTACCCGGGGAGAGCCGACCGATGCCCACCGCCGTACTGACCGACCGTGAGCGCACCGCCGTACAGGCCTACCTCCGGCTGCTGCACACGGTGCGCGCCGCCTTCGACGGGCCCCCGGACGCGGGCCGGCCCGCCGTGGTGCCGCCCGCCGTGCTGGCCGAGGCGGAACGGGCCCTGGCGGGCGCGGGTCTGGCGGGCAACGAGGAGGAGTTCTTCCGTCTGCTGCGCGACTGGTGCCCGCCGGCCTGAGCGGACCTCCCGCGCCGGGGCCGCGCTCGCCGCGCCCCGGCGGGGCTTCAGGGGTGCGGGACGACCACGGCGGTGGCGACCAGCCCGTCGCACACGGCCCACCGGCCGTCGAAGACCTGAAGCCGGCGGTCGCCGATCCGGGGTCCGGGGACGAGGAGTTCGGCGCGCAGGGTGCCGTACGACGCGCCGTCGGGGCCCGGGTGGAGGGTGATGTCCGCCTCGGAGAAGTCCAGCCACAGGCGGGTGAGCGGGAACCACGCCTTGTAGACGGACTCCTTGGCGCTGAACAGGATCCGGTCCCAGTGCACGGCGGGCCGCTGCCCGGCGAGCCGGGCGAGCCGCTCGCCCTCCGCGGGCAGGAAGACGGAGGGACCGACGCCCTCCGGGAGCGGACCGTGCGGTTCCGCGTCGATGCCGAGGGAGGCCAGGTCGTCCGCGCGGGCCAGGGCGGCGGCGCCGTAGCCGTCGCAGTGCGTCATGCTGCCGATCAGACCGGCCGGCCAGCGCGGTGCGCCCCGCTCGCCGCTGAGCACGGGCTGCGCCGGCACGCCCAGCTTCTCCATGGCCTGCCGGGCGCAGCCGCGTACGGCGGTGAACTCGCGGCGGCGCCTGTCCACCGCGCGTTCGACGAGCGCGGCCTCCTCGGGATAGAGCGGGGCGTCCCACAGCGGATCGTCACCGTGTGCCTCCACGACCACGACCGACTCCGGGAGCAGCACCTCGATCACCGGTTCCGACCTCCATCGGCAGGATGCGGCGCAGCCTTCCCGGCGGTTCCGGGCGCTTGCGCCATTCGCGGGGGTAGCCTACGGAGACCTCTTCGAAGCGGACTCCGTCGTGCCAGGTGGTGCGCGGGATGTGCAGATGGCCGTAGACCATCGTGGCGACGGGGAAGCGGCGGTGCCAGTCGGCCGTCAGCTCGGTGCCGCACCACATGGCGAACTCGGGATACCACAGCACCTCGGTCGGATGCCGGTGCAGCGGATAGTGGTTGACCGGTACGACCGGCAGGTCCGCGGGGAGCGCGGCGAGCCTTCGCTCGGTCTCGGCGACCCGCGCCCGGCACCAGGCGTCACGGGTCGGATAGGGGTCGGGGTGCAGCAGGTACTCGTCGTTGCAGACGACGCCCGTGTCGTGCGCGTAGGCCAGGCCCTCGGCCTTGGTGGCACAGCCGGGCGGCAGGAACGAGTAGTCGTACAGCAGGAACAGCGGGGCGACGGCGACCGGTCCGCCGGGGCCCCGCCACACCGGGTAGGGGTCCTCGGGGGTGACGACACCCAGCTCCCGGCACAGCTCGACCAGGTGGTCGTAGCGGGCGACGCCGCGCAGGGTGACGGGATCCTTCGGGTGGGTCCACAGCTCGTGGTTGCCGGGCGCCCACAGCACCTTGCGGAACCGGCCGGCCAGCTTCTCCAGGGCCCAGCGGATGTCGGCGACCGTCTCGGCGACGTCACCGGCCACGATCAGCCAGTCGGCCTCGTTCGTGGGCCGCATCTCCTCGACCAGGGCACGGTTCTCCGGATAGCTGATGTGCAGGTCGCTGATGGCCAGCAGCTGTCCGGCCCCGGCCGCAGCCTCCACACCGCACCCCTTCCGATCATCCTCTGCCTGTTCCGATCATGCTCTGCCTGGACCACAAGAACACATTCCCGGACAGCGGAGCAAGCGGCAATCCGTCACACTCGCGTGACACGCGCGGGCGCTTGAAAGCCGTATGATCGCCCCGGCATCAGCACCCCAATCTCCCTTTTCGCAGGGGTTGTTCGGTGTCCCTTCCTCCCTCCTGCCCGGGCACGGGCCGCCGAGCCCTGCCCGAAAACCCCGAAAGGCGGCCTGCATGCTCTCTCGCGTACGCGTCTGGCTCAACCGCACGTACGCGGAGAACGTGTTCTTCATGGATCAGCTGCGCAGAAATCCCAGCGACCGCGCGGTGGAGATCCATGCCACGCACGGGGACCCCGACTCCCCCGTCCTGGCCGCCGCCGACACCGCCGACCTGGAGCCGGAGGGCCTGTCCCCGGCCGGGTACGTCGAGTACGCCCTCGACCAGTGCGTCCGGCGCGGCATCGACGTGTTCGTGCCCCGGCTGCACCAGGCGGCGATCGTCGCGCACCGCGCGGAGTTCGCGGCGGCCGGTACGGCGCTGCTGGCGCCGACTCGCGAGGCGGTGGCCGTGTTCGAGGACAAGGCGACCGCGTACGAGGCGGTCCGTTCGGTGGGCGTCCCGGTGCCCCCGTGGTGGCGGGTGCGCACGGCAGACGAACTCCTCGCGGCCGTCGGGGAGTTGGAGGCGGCCGGGTACACGCCGTGCGTCAAGCCGGCCGCCGGGGCCGGCGGCGTCGGCTTCCGGATGGTCACGCGCGCCCCGTTCTCGCTGGCCAATCTCGCCGGGTTCCCGAGCCCGTACGTCCAGCTGGACCTGGTGGTCGAGGCGCTGCGGCGGGCCGACGAGCAGGTGGACTGGCTGGTGATGCCGCGCCTGGAGCAGCCCGAGGTGTCCGTGGACTGCCTGACCGGACCGGACAACCGGCTGCGGCTCGCGGTGGGCCGCACCAAGAACGGCCGCCGGCGGGGCTTCACCCTGGACGAACGGTGGCTGGCACCGGCCCGGCTGATCGTGGAGGGCTTCGGGGTGCACCATCTGTCCAACATCCAGTTCCGCATGCTCGGCGACCGGCCGGTACTGCTGGATGTGAACACGCGGCCCTCCGGGGGCCTGCACCAGCTGGCCCTGTGTGGGGTGAACGCGCCCTGGGCCGCCGTGCAGTTGGCGCTGGGCGAGGAGCCGGGCGTGATCGAGCCGCCGTTCCTGGGACAGGACTACACCGTGGTCTCGGCGCCGCGGCCGGTGGGGCCCGCTTCGGTTCCTCGGCAGAGGGAAGCGGGGATCACCCTGCCGGCGGTGCCTGCGCAGGCGGGGTCGGCGGTTGCGGCGCTGCCGCTGTAGGCCGTGGGGCGGCCGCGGGTGCTCCGCCGCCCGGCGGGGTCGCGCGGCGGAGCCGCACAGGGAACACGGTTCCGCGATTTTTTTTCCGCGGGGGGTGTATCAGAGCGCGGGCCCGCCGCTCTCCATATGGCGACGGGGGAATCCACGGGGGGAAACGGGGGATCCACGGGGGACGGGGGAACGGGCCGGCCGGTCGCGGTCACGGGGGGCGACCGGCCGGCCCGGTGGGGTGCGGAACGCGATGCGGTGCCGCCCGTCCGGCGTCCGTACGCCTGGCCCGCACGGTCTACGACCGGCCCGCGCGGCCTACGACCGGCCCGCCCGGCCCCGCCGCAGACGCAGGGTCAGGATCTGGAAGGGCCGCAGCGCGACCGGCACCGAGCCGTCGCGGCGCACGTCCGCCTCGGCCAGCGGTCGCTCCAGCAAGTCGGTGACCTGGGCACCTGCCAGCGGGAACCCCGTGCGCAGCACTCCGGCGGTCCGGCCGCCCCGGCACTCGTACAGCCGTACCACCACGTCCCCGGAGCCGTCGTCGGCGAGCTTGACGGCTTCCACCGTCACGCCCTCGCCCTCGGCGGAGACGACCGGTTCCGGCTCGCCCGCCGAATCCGCCACGCGCAGCGGGAGGTTGAGGGCGTAGCCCTCGGCCACCGCGTCCTCGATGCCCGCGCCGGGCAGCAGCGCGTAGGTGAAGCGGTGCCGGCCCTGGTCGGCCTCCGGGTCGGGCACACGCGGGGCGCGCACCAGGCTGAGCCGGACCGTGGTGGTCGTGCCCCCGTCCTCGCGGACGGTACGGGAGACGTCGTGGCCGTAGGTGGAGTCGTTGATGAGGGCGACGCCGTAGCCGGGTTCGGCGATGTGCACCCAGCGGTGGCCGGAGACCTCGAAACGGGCCGCTTCCCAGCTGGTGTTGGTGTGGGTGGGCCGCTGGACGTGCCCGAACTGGATCTCGGCACAGGAGTGCGGGGCACGCAGGTCGACGGGGAAGCCCGCCTTGAGGATCTTCTCCTTCTCGTGCCAGTCGATGTCCGTCTCGATGTCGATGCGGGCGCTGCCGGCCCGGACGGTGATCGTCTGGGTGATGCCGGAGCCCTTGCCGAAGGAGCGCACCACTCGGATCGCGCCGACCAGAGGGGTGTCCTCGACCACGGTCACCGAGTCGGGCTCCAGCAGGTCGGTGTACCGGTTCTTGTAGTGCTTGTCGATGTCCCAGGCGTCCCAGCAGTTGGGCAGATCCGTGTGCAGGCGGAGCAGGTTGCCCTGGCCGGCGAGGACTTCGCGGGCCGACCGTAGATCGTATACAGACGACAGTGTTCCGTCGTCCGTCACCTGTACACGGACGATCCCGTTGTCCAGGGTGAGCCCGGTGACCGTGACCGGCCGCGGGGGTTCGGCCGGAGTGAGGGGCGCGGAGCCGTTCGCGGGCACCCTCACGTACACCGGTGCGCCCCCGGGAGCACGGACCACCTCGGCGCGCTCGAACGGGCCGGCGTTGAACACGCGGGGCCCGCCGGCACCCAGCGCGGCGATCGCCTCGCCCGTGAGCGCCTGCAGCTCCTCGGCGATCCGGGCGTACGCGGCCTCGGCCTCGCGGTGCACCCAGGCGATGGAGGAGCCGGGCAGGATGTCGTGGAACTGGTGCAGCAGAACCGTCTTCCACACACGGTCCAGCTTCTCGTACGGGTAGGTGTAGCCCGGCGCGTGCAGGGCGGCCGTGGTGGCCCACAGCTCGGTCTCGCGCAGCAGGTGTTCGCTGCGCCGGTTGCCCTGCTTGGTGCGGGCCTGGGTGGTGTAGGTGGCGCGGTGCAGCTCCAGGTACAGCTCGCCCGCCCAGACCGGGGCGTCCGGGTATTCCGCGCGGGCCTTGGCGAAGAACGCGTCGGGGTGTTCGATCTCGACCTTCGCCGAGCCCTCCAGGTTCTTCAGACGGCGGGCGCGTTCCATGATCTCGCGGGTGGGGCCGCCTCCGCCGTCGCCCCAGCCGAAGGGAGCGAGGGAGCGGGTGGCACCGCCCTTCTCGGCGTAGTTGCGGACGGCCCGGGCCATTTCCTCGCCGCTGAAGCGGGCGTTGTAGGTGTCGATGGGCGGGAAGTGGGTGAAGATCCGGGTGCCGTCGATGCCCTCCCACCAGAAGGTGTGGTGGGGGAAGGTGTTGGTCTGGTTCCAGGAGATCTTCTGGGTGAGGAACCACTCGTTGCCGGCGAGCCGGGCCAGCTGGGGGTAGGCCGCGGTGTAGCCGAAGGAGTCGGGCAGCCAGACGCCCTTGGTCTCGATGCCGAAGTGGTCCAGGAAGAACCGCTTGCCGTGCACAAGCTGGCGGGCGAGGGCCTCACCGCCGGGCAGGTTGCCGTCGGCCTCCACCCACAGGCCGCCGACGGGCGCCCACTGGCCCTTCGCCACGGCCTTCTTGATCCGCTCCCACACCTGCGGGTAGTGGTCACGCACCCACGCGTACTGCTGGGCCTGGGAGCAGGCGAAGACGAACTCCTCGTACTCGTCGGCGAGCGCGGTGGCGTTGGAGAACGTCCGGGCCGCCTTGCGCTTGGTCTCCCGGATCGGCCACAGCCAGGCGGTGTCGATGTGCGCGTGGCCGACGCCGGAGAGGAGGTGGGCGCTGGCATGGGCGGGCTTGGCGAGCACCGGGCGCAGGGCCTCGCGCACGGCGGGCGCCGAACCGGAGACGTCGTCCAGGTCGAGCAGGTCCATGGCCCGGTCGAGGGCGTGCGTGATCTCGTGCCGGCGCGGGTCGTGCTCGCCGAGTTCCACCATGAGTTCGCGCAGCACCTGCAGGTCGAGGTCGAGGTGCCAGACCTGCTCGTCGAGTACGGCGAGATCGGCGCGGCGGAGTGCATACAGTGGACGGTCGCCTGCCGTCCGTACATCGCCGAGCGGGGTCGGTCCGGCGAAGCCGTTCGCCAGGATGTCCGGGTTGGAGGCCGCCTCCACCAGATAGTCGACCGTCTCCCCGCCCGCCGCCGGGTGGGCGACCGGCACGTACTGGTTGAGCGGGTTGACCGCCTTCAGCGGGGTGCCGTCGGTGCGGTGGACCAGCGCCTCGGCCTGGTTGCCGGGCCAGTCGCCGACGAAGCCGAGGTCGATGACCGACTCCACCCGCTCGCC
The DNA here is from genome assembly GCF_040297165.1 of Streptomyces sp. NPDC001851. NCBI lineage: Bacteria > Bacillati > Actinomycetota > Actinomycetes > Kitasatosporales > Streptomycetaceae > Streptomyces > Streptomyces sp. NPDC001851. The sequence goes on from NZ_JBEOYR010000030.1 coordinate 28,084, forward strand.
CGCCCACTCGGCGGGCACCCGGCCCCGCATCCGGAACCAGGTGGTCCCCCACGGCGGTCCCCACGGCGTGTCCCTCGCGAAGGGCGTGTACGGGGCGGCCGCGGCCTCCTCGAAGGAAACCGGTTCCCCGGGGGCCTGCCAGGCCTCCACCTCCAGGGGGACGGCGGCGGCGTAGAGCGCGGGCCTGATGCGCTGGTGGTGGAGGCGTTCGACGCGCTCCTCGATCCGGCGGCGTTCGTCGTGCATGGCGGTCTCCCAAGGACGCTGGGGGAGCAGAGGACGCTGGGAAGGCGGAGGACGCTGGGGCGCAGGGACGCTCGGGGGCGGAGAGACGTGGTGGAAACGCTTACTTCAGGTACGCCAGGCCAGGATGGACCTCGGTGTACGCCTCGACCAGTCTGCGGGCCACATTGACCGAATCGACCAGCGGATGCAGCGCGAAGGCCTTCACGGCCGTCCGCCGGGATCCGGACTCGGCGGCGGCGAGCACCTCGCGCTCGACGGCCTTGACGGAGCAGACCAGCCCGGTGGCGTGGCCGGGCAGCGGGGCGACGGCGACCGGACGGGCGCCGCCCGCGTCGACCAGGCAGGGGACCTCGATGACGGCATCCGCGTCGAGCGCGGCGAGGGTGCTCCGGTTGCGCACGTTCAGGATCAGCGTCGTCCGCTCGTCCCGGGCGATGGCCCGCATCAGCGCCAGCGCCACCTTCTCGTAGCCGCCGGACAGGTCCTCGGGCTCGCGCTCCCCCGCACCGGCGCTCTCCCGGTTGTCGGCCATGTAGGTGGCCTCGCGTTCGGCGCGGGTGCGGTTCCACACGTCCAGCGCGGACCGGTCCGTGCGCAGGGCTTCAACGTAGAAACGGGCCTGCTGATCGCGCAGGAAGGCACCTCGGGTCTGCTCGGCCTCCTGGTAGGCGCGCACGGTTTCGCGGTTGAAGTAGTAGTAGTGCAGATACTCGTTGGGGATCGCGCCGAGCGACTGCAGCCAGTCGGCCCCGAACAGCCTTCCCTCCTCGAAGGAGCCGAGCAGGGCGGGGTCGGCGAGCAGGCGCGGGAGTTCGTCGCGTCCGGCGACGCGCAGGCCGCGTACCCAGCCGAGGTGGTTGAGGCCGACGTAGTCGACGAAGGCCTCCGCCGGGTCGGCGCCGAGGACGCGGGCGATACGGCGGCCGAGGCCGACGGGTGAGTCGCAGATGCCGATGACGCGGTCGCCGAGGTGCCGGGACATGGCCTCGGTGACCAGGCCGGCGGGATTGGTGAAGTTGATGACCCAGGCGTGGGGGGCGAGGCGGGCCACGCGCCGGGCGATGTCGACGGCGACGGGGACGGTGCGCAGACCGTAGGCGATGCCGCCCGCGCCGACGGTCTCCTGGCCGAGCACCCCCTCGGCGAGCGCTACCCGCTCGTCGTCGGCGCGGCCCTCCAGGCCGCCGACGCGGATCGCGGAGAAGACGAAGTCGGCGCCGGCGAGGGCCTGGTCGAGGTCGGTGGTGGCGGTCACCCGGGGCGCGTCGGAGAGACCGGCGGCTTGCGCATCCAGTACACGGGTTACCGCATACAGTCGACGGTCGTCCAGGTCGTGCAGAACGACCTCGGTCACCCGCCCTTCGGCGCGGTCGGTCAGCAGGGCACCGTACACAAGCGGCACGCGGAATCCGCCGCCGCCCAGAATCGTCAGCTTCACGTCTGCACCCTTCCCGGAGCTCCCGCCACGACCACCTCGACGCCCGCTTCCCGGGACGCGGACCGGCCGGCCGGGTCCACCGCCGCGTCCGCCACCGGTGCGTCCGTCATCGGTGCGTCCAGGACGGGCAGCGTGACACGCCGTCATCGTAGTGGCGCCGCATCAGCGACCCCTTCCCCGGATCACCCTCAGGGCCCGGACAACGGGCCACCCCCGCAACGGGCCGCGCTCGCGGACCACCGCGCCGCCGCCGAGTCCACCCCGGCGCTTCAGGGCGACTTCACCCGGCGGCCCCGTGACCACGGAATTCTGCACGGTGTGAGCGACGGAAATCCGGCCGGGCGCGGCGGTGCCCGGCCGTACGAGTACCAGGCGTGCCGGGCTCCGGTGCGTATCCGGTGCCACCAGCACGAGGGAATCGTGCTCGTCAACGACCACTACGTCCGGGGCCTCGGCCGGCTGGCGGCGGTCTGGGAGCTGGTGCGGGCCGACGGCCGGATCCTGACCGCTCCCGCAGGCCTGCCCGACCTGAGGCCGGGCGAGACGGCGGCCGTACTGCCGCCGTTCCGGCTGCCGCGGGAGTGCGGCGAGACGTGGCTGACGCTGCGGGTGGTGACGGCGGTGGACGAGCCGGGGGCACCGCGTGGTACGGAGCTGTGCGCGCCGCGGGTCCGGCTGCGGACGGCTCCCCCGGCAGCCCGGCAGGCCGATGCCGACGGTGTCGTACGGCCGTTCCCCCCGGCTCGGGCCGGGAACCAGCGCCGGAAGCGGCCCCTGCGCGCCCTCTGACCCGGCTCGCCTCCCTCCCCCGGCTCCCTCCCGCCGGCTGCCTCGGCTCCGTCATGAGCCGCTGACCGGGAGGCTTCACCCAGTGAACTCCCTTACGCTGAGGGGACTTTCTTTGTTTCAAGCCTTGACGGCCGTGGGGGCGGGGAGCACATTTGGCGGCACCTGAGAGCGCTCTCACAACTCGTGGAGGGCGCCCGGCGCAGAGTCCCGTACACCCCGTACCCGAGAGGCCTGCCATGAGCGATTCCTCCGGCATACCCGGAAAACGCCCCCAGCGGCACCGCCTGCGGCGCGCGCTCGTCGCCGTCGTCGCCACGTTCGGCCTGGCCGCGGCCGTCGCCACGGCGGCCGGCGCGCCCGCGAACGCCACCGCCCCCGCCCCTCCCGCGGGCTGGACCCAGCTCTTCCTGGACGACTTCGACGGCGCGGCCGGGTCCGGCGTGAACACCGCGAACTGGCAGTACGACACCGGCACTTCCTACCCGGGCGGCGCCGCGAACTGGGGCACCGGCGAGGTCGAGACGATGACCTCGGGCACGGACAACGTGGCGCTGGACGGCAAGGGCGATCTGCTGATCACGCCGCGCCGGGACGCCTCCGGCAACTGGACGTCCGGGCGGATCGAGACCACCCGTACCGACTTCCAGCCCCCGGCCGGCGGCAGGCTGCGCGTGGAGGCCCGCATCCAGATGCCGAATGTGACCGGGGACGCGGCGGCCGGCTACTGGCCCGCCTTCTGGATGCTGGGCGCCCCCTACCGCGGCAACTACCAGAACTGGCCGGGCGTCGGCGAGCTGGACATCATGGAGAACGTCCAGGGCCTGAACAAGACGTGGGCCACCGTGCACTGCGGCACCAATCCCGGCGGCCCGTGCAACGAGACGACGGGCCTCGGCAACTCGACCGCGTGCCCGAACACCACCTGCCAGGCGGGCTTCCACACCTACACGATGGAGTGGGACCGCTCGGTGAGCCCCGAGGCCATCCGCTTCGCCGTCGACGGCGTGACCTACCAGACGGTCACGGCGAACCAGGTGGACGCGACGACCTGGGCCAACGCCACGAACCACGGCTTCTTCATCATTCTGAACGTGGCGATGGGCGGCGGCTTCCCGGGGGCGTTCGGTGGCGGCCCGACCGGCGCGACGGAGCCCGGCCACCCCATGGCCGTCGACTATGTGCGGGTCCTTGAGTCCTCGGGCGGCGGGGGTGGCACCACTCCCCCGCCGTCCGGCAACCGCGACGCCTACAGCGCCGTCCAGGCCGAGTCGTACGACAGCCAGTCCGGCATCGACACCGAGACCACCACGGACACCGGCGGCGGCCAGGACATCGGCTGGATCGCGAACGGCGACTGGGCGCTGTACAAGGGCGTCAGCTTCGGCTCCGCGGCGGCCACCCAGTTCCACGCGCGCGTGGCGAGCGGGGCGACGTCCGGGGTGAGCGGTCTGGTGGAGGTGCGGCTGGACAGCCGGAGCAACGCGCCCATCGGCAGCTTCGCGGTGGGCAGCACCGGGGGCTGGCAGACGTGGAAGACGGTACCGGCCAACATCAGCGCGGTCACCGGCACCCACGACGTCTATCTGACGTTCAGCAGCGGCCAGTCCGCGGACTTCGTGAACGTGAACTGGTTCGACTTCGGTCACTGACCGCGACGGTCGTACGGCCGCGGGGCGAGCACCAGAACGGCCGTCACGGCGCCCGGCGGGGCGTTCAGCGCAGCTCCGCCCGGAACGCGACCGGTGTCTGACCGCTGTGCAGATGGAAGAACTTGGTGAAGTTCGCCGCGTCGGGGAAGCCCACCGCTGCCCCGACGCGGCCGATCGGCATGTCGGTGTGGGCGAGGAGGCGTTTGGCCTCCAGGACGACGCGTTTGTCGATGAATCCCTTGGGGGTCTCCCCGGTGGCGGCGCGGACGGCGCGGACGAGGGTGCGGCGGGAGTAGCCGAGGGCGTCGGCGTAGGCGCTGACGCTGTGGTTGGTGGCGAAGTCGTGCTCGACGGCGTCCCGGAAGCGGGTGAAGGTGCTGTCCGTCTGCTGCCGGGTGACCTGTGCGGAACTGGCCGCGAGGTGCGCGAGGCGCAGCAGGAACGCGGTGAGGGTGTGCCTGAGGACGGCGGTGTGCAGGCTGAGCGGGAGGGTGGCGGTGTCCTCGTACTCGCGGCGCAGCTGGTCGAGGGAGGCCTGCAGGGCGGTGAGCCGGTCCGGGCCGGGGTGCAGCAGGGGCGGGAGGTCGTAGCGGTACAGGCCGGTGGCCTCGACGGTGGCCCGCGGCAGGAAGCCGGGTTGCATGGTCAGGACGGTTCCGCGGTACACGGTCTCGCGGGAGAAGCGGTGGACCTGTCCGGGGCGGATCCAGAGCAGGTCGCCGGCGCCGGCCTCGTACTCGGCGAAGTCGATCATGTGCCGAACGGGGCCGTCGGTGAACAGCATGACGACGTGGAAGTCGATGCGGTGGACGCGGTGCAGGGGGGCGTCGGCGTGCCAGGTGCGGTCGGTTCCCATGGGGCCGATCTGCATGCCGACGCCGCCGACGGCCAGTTCCGTCGGGAAGGGGAAGGTTCTGATGCCGTCGCCGTCGGTGGGAGGGGTTCCGCCTGCCATGTCCTTTTCGTGCCGTCCCTGTCGCTGTCACTGTCCCAGATTCACCACAGGCTGACACACCCCCACCTTTCTTCGAAAAAGTCAGACTTTTAAGTTTGAACGCGTCAAGCCAGCAATCCCGCTCCGAACGAGGACTTCTTGAAGATGACCGCGCAGAATCCCGAAGGCTTCGAGTGGACCGACCTCGACCGGCGTGCCGTGGACACCGCCCGTCTGCTGGCGGCTGACGCGGTCCAGAAGGTGGGCAACGGCCACCCGGGCACCGCGATGAGCCTGGCACCTGCCGCGTACACGATCTTTCAGAAGGTGATGCGTCACGATCCCGCCGATCCCGAGTGGGCCGGCCGGGACCGTTTCGTCCTCTCCCCCGGCCACACCTCGCTGACCCTGTACACCCAGCTGTTCCTGTCCGGGTACGAGCTGGAGCTGGACGACCTGAAGGCGTTCCGGACCCAGGGCTCCAGGACGCCGGGGCACCCCGAGTACGGGCACACCGCCGGCGTCGAGACCACCACCGGCCCGCTCGGCCAGGGTGTCGCCAACGCGGTCGGCATGGCGATGGCGGCGCGCTACGAGCGCGGCCTGTTCGACCCGGACGCGCCGCGGGGCGAGTCCCCCTTCGACCACACCGTCTGGGCGATCGTCTCCGACGGCGACCTGGAGGAGGGCGTCTCCGCCGAGGCCTCCTCGCTCGCCGGTCACCAGAGGCTCGGCAACCTCGTCCTCCTCTACGACGACAACCACATCTCCATCGAGGGCGACACCGCGACCGCGTTCTCCGAGGACGTGCTGAAGCGGTACGAGGCCTACGGCTGGCACACCCAGCGCATCGAGCCCACCGCCGGCGGCGACATCGACGTGCCCGCCCTGTACGCGGCGCTGAGGGCCGCGCAGGCCGAGACCGGGCGGCCCTCGATCATCGCGATGCGCACGATCATCGCCTGGCCCGCCCCGAACGCGCAGAACACCGAGGCCTCCCACGGCTCCGCACTCGGCACGGAGGAGATCGCCGCCACCAAGCGCGTCCTCGGCTTCGATCCCGAGCAGACCTTCCAGGTCGAGGACGCCGTACTGAAGCACACGCGCCGGGCCCTGGACCGGGGCGCCGAGGCGCACGCCGCCTGGGACAAGCGGATCGCCGAGTGGCGTGCCGCCCAGCCGGAGCGGGCCGGGTTGTTCGACCGCGTCAGCAGGGGCGAGCTGCCCGAGGGCTGGGAGAACGCGCTGCCGGTGTTCGAGGAGGGCAAGTCGGTCGCCACCCGCGCCGCCTCCGGCAAGGTGCTGCAGGCGCTCGGCCCGGTGATCCCCGAGCTGTGGGGCGGCTCCGCCGACCTCGCGGGGTCCAACAACACCACCATCGACCGGACCAGCTCCTTCCTGCCGGCCGGCAACCCGCTGCCCGAGGCCGACCCCTACGGCCGTACCGTCCACTTCGGCATCCGCGAGTTCTCCATGGCCGCGGAGATGAACGGCATCGCCCTGCACGGCAACACCCGGATCTACGGCGGCACCTTCCTCGTCTTCTCCGACTACATGCGCAACGCGGTGCGGATGTCGGCGCTGATGCAGCTGCCGGTGACGTACGTGTGGACGCACGACTCCATCGGCCTGGGCGAGGACGGCCCCACCCACCAGCCCGTCGAGCACCTCGCGTCCCTGCGCGCCATCCCCGGCCTGAACATCGTCCGCCCGGCCGACGCCAACGAGACCGCGGTCGCCTGGGCCGAGATCCTGAAGAGGCACGCCACCAGCCCCGCCCCGCACGGGCTCGCGCTCACCCGCCAGGGCGTGCCGGTGTACGCGCCGAACGAGGACGCGGCCAAGGGCGGCTATGTGCTGCGCGAGTCCTCGACCGAGGTCCCGGAGGTGATCCTCATCGCGACGGGCTCCGAGGTGCAGCTGGCCGTGGCCGCGCGGGAGCAGCTGGAGACCGGGGGCATCGGCACGCGGGTGGTGTCGATGCCGTCCGTGGAGTGGTTCGAGGAGCAGCCGCGCGAGTACCGCGAGCGGGTGCTGCCGCCGGCCGTGCGGGCCCGGGTCGCCGTGGAGGCCGGGATCGGGCTGACCTGGTACCGGTTCGTGGGCGACGCGGGACGCATCGTCTCCCTTGAGCACTTCGGCGCCTCCGCCGACGCCGGGACCCTGTTCACCGAGTTCGGCTTCACCCCTGAGAACGTCGCCGCCGCGGCCCGCGAGTCGCTCGCCGCCGCGCGCGCCTGACACCGACGTCCGATACCGACGCAAGCAGAAAGATGATCACAGTGACCGAAGCAATCGCGCCCCCGGGAGCCCTCAAGCGCCTCGCCGACGAGGGCGTGTCGATCTGGCTCGACGACCTGTCGCGCAAGCGGATCACGTCGGGGAGCCTCGCCGAGCTGGTGGCGAGCGGCAGCGCCGTCGGTGTCACCACCAACCCGTCGATCTTCCAGGCCGCCATCGGCTCCGGCGAGGGCTACGAGGAGCAGCTCACCGACCTCGCCGTACGGGGTGTGACGGTGGAGGAGGCGGTGCGGATGATGACGACCGCCGACGTGCGGACTGCCGCCGATATTCTGGATTCTGTATACAGAACATCGAATGGTGTAGACGGCCGGGTCTCCATCGAGGTCGACCCGCGCCTGGCCCACGACACCGGGGCCACCGTCGCCGAGGCCAAGCAGCTGGCCTGGCTGGTGAACCGCCCCAACGTGATGATCAAGATCCCGGCCACCAAGGCCGGCCTCCCGGCGATCACCGAGGTCATCGGCCTCGGCATCAGCGTCAATGTGACCCTGATCTTCTCGCTGGAGCGCTACCGCGAGGTCATGGCCGCCTACCTGGCCGGACTCGAGAAGGCCCGCGAGCGCGGCATCGACCTGGCCACCATCCACTCCGTGGCGTCGTTCTTCGTCTCCCGCGTGGACTCCGAGATCGACAAGCGGCTGACCGCCCTCGGCACCGACGAGGCCCTCGCCCTCAAGGGCCGCGCGGCCCTCGCCAACGCCCGCCTCGCCTACGAGGCGTACGAGGAGGTGTTCGCCTCCGAGCGCTGGGTCGCCCTCGCCGGTGCCAAGGCCAACAAGCAGCGCCCGCTGTGGGCGTCGACCGGTGTGAAGGATCCTGCATACAAGGACACCCTGTACGTGGACGAGCTGGTCGCGCCGGGCACGGTCAACACCATGCCGGAGGCCACGCTGAACGCCGTCGCCGACCACGGCGAGATCACCGGCGACACGGTGACCGGCGGCTACGACCGGGCCCGCGCCGACCTGGCCGCCCTGGAGCGGCTCGGTATCTCCTACGGCGAGGTCGTCCAGCAACTGGAGGACGAGGGCGTCGCCAAGTTCGAGGCGGCCTGGCAGGAGCTGCTGGACGCCGTGGCGAAGTCCCTGAAGAGCAAGGGAGTTGACGCCCGATGACCGACAACGCACCCGCCGCCGCCCCGGCGCCCGAGGAGGTTCCGGCCCCGGCGGCCCTTCCGGCAGAGGGCGCCGCCGACTGGGTGAACCCGCTGCGGGACGCCCGTGACCGCAGGCTCCCGCGGATCGCCGGCCCGTCCGGGCTGGTCATCTTCGGTGTGACCGGTGACCTGTCCCGCAAGAAGCTGATGCCGGCCGTGTACGACCTGGCCAACCGCGGTCTGCTGCCGCCGGGCTTCTCCCTCGTCGGCTTCGCCCGCCGGGACTGGGAGGACCAGGACTTCGCCCAGGTCGTCCACGACGCGGTCCGCGAGCACTCCCGCACCCCGTTCCGCGAGGAGGTGTGGCAGCAGCTCGCCGAGGGCATGCGGTTCATCCCCGGTGACTTCGACGACGACACCGCGTTCAAGCAGCTCAAGGACGCCGTGGAGGAGCTGGACGCCTCCCGTGGCACGGGCGGCAACTTCGCGTTCTACCTCTCGGTGCCGCCGAAGTTCTTCCCGAAGGTCGTGCAGCAGCTGAAGAAGCACGGCCTGGCGAGCCCGCCGCAGGGCGCCTGGCGGCGCGCGGTCATCGAGAAGCCGTTCGGGCACGACCTGGACAGCGCCCGTGACCTGAACGCGATCGTGCACGAGGTGTTCGAGCCGGACCAGGTGTTCCGCATCGACCACTACCTCGGCAAGGAGACCGTCCAGAACATCCTGGCGCTGCGCTTCGCCAACCAGATGTACGAGCCGATCTGGAACCGGTCGTACGTCGACCACATCCAGATCACCATGGCCGAGGACATCGGCATCGGCGGCCGGGCCGGCTACTACGACGGCATCGGCGCCGCCCGTGACGTCATCCAGAACCACCTGCTGCAGCTGATGGCGCTGACCGCCATGGAGGAGCCGATCGCCTTCGACGCGGAGGCGCTGCTCACCGAGAAGCTGAAGGTGCTGAAGTCGGTGCGGCTGCCCGAGGACCTCGGCCGGCACACCGTGCGCGGCCAGTACGCGGAGGGCTGGCAGGGCGGCGAGAAGGTCGTCGGCTACCTCCAGGAGGACGGCATCGACCCCAGGTCGAAGACCGACACCTTCGCCGCGATCAAGCTGGGCATCGACAACCGCCGCTGGGCCGGCGTCCCCTTCTACCTGCGCACCGGCAAGCGGCTGGGCCGCCGGGTCACCGAGATCGCGGTGGTCTTCAAGCGGGCTCCGCACTCCCCGTTCGACTCCACCGCGACCGAGGAGCTCGGCCAGAACGCGATCGTCATCCGGGTCCAGCCGGACGAGGGCATGACCGTGCGGTTCGGCTCCAAGGTGCCGGGCACCTCGATGGAGATCCGCGACGTGTCCATGGACTTCGCCTACGGCGAGTCGTTCACCGAGTCCAGCCCGGAGGCGTACGAGCGGCTCATCCTGGACGTGCTGCTCGGCGACGCGAATTTGTTCCCCCGTCACCAGGAAGTGGAAGAGTCCTGGAAGATCCTCGACCCGATCGAGGAGTACTGGGCGGCGCACGGCCGGCCGGCGCAGTACGCGTCGGGCAGCTGGGGACCGAGGGAAGCGGACGAGATGCTCGCACGAGACGGACGGAGCTGGCGCAGGCCATGAAGATCGACCTGACCGACACCACGGCAAGCAAGATCAACAAGGCGCTGGTGCAGGGCCGCCGCGCCATCGGCACCCCGGCCGTGGGCATGGTCCTGACGATGGTCATCGTCACGGACGAGGAGAACGCCTACGACTCGGTCAAGGCCGCCGAGGAGGCCTCCCGCGAGCACCCCTCGCGGACCCTGGTCGTCATCAAGCGGCACGCCCGCACCCTGCGCGACCGCACCCACTCCCGGCTCGACGCCGAGGTCCGGGTCGGCTCCGAGGCCGGCACCGGTGAGACGGTCGTGCTGCGCACCTACGGCGAGGTGTCCGAGCACGCCGACTCGGTCGTGCTGCCGCTGCTGCTGCCGGACGCGCCCGTGGTCGTGTGGTGGCCGGGGGACGCCCCCGACGCCCCCTCCGAGGATCCCCTGGGCGCCCTCGCCCAGCGCCGGATCACCGACCTGTACGCGGTCGAGCGGCCGCTGGAGGTCCTGCAGACCCGGGCCCGCACCTACGCGCCCGGAGACACCGACCTCGCCTGGACCCGGCTGACCCTGTGGCGGTCGATGCTGGCCGCGGCCCTGGACCAGGCCCGGGTGAAGGTGACCTCGGCGGCCGTGGAGGCCGAGGCGGACAACCCCAGCGCCGAACTGCTCGCACGCTGGCTCGAAGCACGCCTGGGAGTCAAGGTGGACCGGGTGGTGAGCGCCGGCCCGTTCGTCACGGCCGTGCGCCTCGGCACCGCGAACGGCGAGATCGTCGTCGACCGCCCCGAGGGCCCCCTCGCGACCCTGACCCTGCCGGGCCAGCCGCCGCGCACCCTGGCCCTGAAGGTCCGCCCCACCTCCGAACTCATCGCCGAGGAACTGCGCCGCCTCGACGCAGACGAGATGTACGCCATCGCCCTCAAGGGCGAGGCCGCCAAGGAGAACGCCTGAGATGGCCCAGTCCGAGTGTGTGAAGCTCACCGACCGGCCCGAGTGGACGGCCCTCGCCGACCACCGCGCCGAGGGCCGGCCGAGGCTGCGCGAGCTGTTCGCGGCGGACCCCGGCCGCGCCGAGCGGTATGCCGTACGGGCCGGTGACCTGTACATCGACTACAGCAAGCATCTGATCACCGACGAGACCCTGGCCCTGCTCCAGGAACTCGCCACCGCCACCGGCGTGTTCGCGCTGCGTGACGCCATGTTCCGCGGCGAGCGGATCAACGTCACCGAGAACCGGGCCGTGCTGCACACCGCGCTGCGCGCCGCCCGGGACGCGGTGGTCGAGGTCGACGGCGAGAACGTCGTCCCGAAGGTGCACGCCGTCCTCGACAGGATGGCCGGCTTCGCCGACCGGGTCCGCTCGGGCGAGTGGACCGGCCACACCGGCAGGCGGATCAGGAACGTCGTCAACATCGGCATCGGCGGCTCCGACCTCGGCCCCGCCATGGCCTACGAGGTGCTGCGCCCGTACACGGCACGGGAGTTGACGTTCCGGTTCGTGTCCAACGTCGACGGCGCCGACCTGCACGAGGCCACCCGTGACCTGGATCCGGCGGAGACCCTGTTCATCGTCGCGTCCAAGACGTTCACCACGATCGAGACGATCACCAACGCCACCTCCGCACGCACATGGCTGCTCGACGGGCTGGGCGGCGACGAGAAGGCGGTCGCCAGGCACTTCGTGGCGCTGTCCACCAACGCCGAGAAGGTCACCGGCTTCGGCATCGACCCGGACAACATGTTCGAGTTCTGGGACTGGGTCGGCGGGCGCTACTCGTACGACTCGGCGATCGGGCTGTCCCTGATGATCGCCATCGGCCCGGAGCGGTTCCGGGAGATGCTCGACGGCTTCCGGCTGATGGACGAGCACTTCCGCACCGCCCCCGCCGAGGCCAACGCCCCGCTGCTGCTGGGCCTGCTGGGCATCTGGTACGGCAACTTCCACGACGCCCAGTCGCACGCGGTGCTGCCGTACAGCCACTACCTGTCGAAGTTCACCGCCTACCTCCAGCAGCTGGACATGGAGTCCAACGGCAAGTCGGTGCAGCGCGACGGCGAGCCGGTGCGGTGGCAGACCGGGCCGGTCGTGTGGGGCACCCCCGGCACCAACGGGCAGCACGCCTACTACCAGTTGATCCACCAGGGCACCAAGCTGATCCCGGCGGACTTCATCGGCTTCGCCCGCCCCGTCGACGAGCTGAGCGGGGAACTCAAGGCCCAGCACGACCTGTTGATGGCCAACTTCTTCGCCCAGACCCAGGCGCTCGCCTTCGGCAAGAGTGCCGAGGAGGTGCGTGCGGAGGGCGTGCCCGAGGAGCAGGTGGCGCACCGCACCTTCCCGGGCGACCACCCCACCACCACGATCCTCGCGGGCTCGCTGACCCCGTCCGTGCTCGGCCAGCTGATCGCCCTCTACGAGCACAAGGTGTTCGTGCAGGGCGCGGTGTGGAACATCGACTCCTTCGACCAGTGGGGCGTGGAACTCGGCAAGGTCCTCGCCAAGCGGGTCGAACCGGCCCTCACCGAGGGTGCGGACGTACCCGGTCTCGACCCCTCCACCACGGCCCTCGTCGCCGCCTACCGCACTCTCAAGAACACTCAGGAAGTGAACTGATCATGCAGCTCGGTCTCATCGGTCTCGGCAAGATGGGCGGCAACATGCGCGAGCGGATCCGCCGCGCCGGCCACACCGTCATCGGCTACGACCGCAACCCCGAGGTCTCCGACGTCAAGTCCCTCGCCGAACTGGTCGAGAAGCTGGACGCGCCCCGCCATGTGTGGGTGATGGTGCCGGCCGGCACCGCCACGCAGACCGTCGTCGACGAACTGGGCGACCTGCTGCAGCCCGGCGACACGGTGATCGACGGCGGCAACTCCCGCTGGACGGACGACGAGAAGCACGCCGCCGCCCTCGGCATCAAGGGCATCGGCTTCGTCGACGCCGGTGTCTCCGGCGGGGTGTGGGGTCTGCAGAACGGCTACGCCCTCATGGTCGGCGGCGACAAGCAGCACGTGGAGCCGCTGCAGCCGATCTTCGACGCGCTCAAGCCGGAGGGCCCGTACGGCTATGTCCACGCGGGCCGGGTCGGTGCCGGGCACTTCTCCAAGATGGTCCACAACGGCATCGAGTACGCCATGATGCAGGCGTACGCCGAGGGCTGGGAGCTGCTGGAGAAGGTGCACTCGGTGGAGAACGTCCGCGAGGTGTTCCGCTCCTGGCAGGAAGGGACGGTCATCCGGTCCTGGCTCCTCGACCTCGCGGTCAACGCCCTGGACGAGGACGAGCACCTGGAGAAACTGCGCGGCTACGCGGAGGACTCCGGCGAGGGCCGCTGGACGGTGGAGGCGGCGATCGACAACGCCGTACCGCTCCCGGCGATCACGGCCTCCCTCTTCGCCCGGTTCGCCTCCCGGCAGGACGACTCGCCGCAGATGAAGATGATCGCGGCGCTGCGCAACCAGTTCGGCGGCCACGCGGTCGAGAAGAAGGACTGACCCGCCGTGGCCGACCTCCTGCTGGTCCGCCACGGTGAGACGGAGTGGAGCCGGTCGGGACAGCACACCAGCTGGACCGACCTGCCCCTGACCGGGCACGGTGAGGAACAGGCCAAGTCCCTCGCCCCGCTCCTCACCGGCCGGACCTACGCCCTCGTGCTGTCCAGCCCGCTGGGCCGCGCGCTGCGCACCGCCGAACTGGCGGGCCTGACCGGGGTGGTGCCCGAGCCGGGCCTGCACGAGTGGGACTACGGCGGCTACGAGGGTGTCACCACCGCCGACATCCACCGCACCCGCCCCGACTGGGACCTGTGGACCGACGGGGTGCCGCCCGGCCCCGCCGGGCACCCCGGCGAGTCGCCGCAGCAGGTCGGCGCCCGCGCCGACCGGGTGCTGGCCCGCGTCGAGCCGGCGCTCGCCGGGGACGACGGGGACGTGGTCCTCGTCGCCCACGCCCACTTCCTGCGGGTGCTCACCGCCCGCCGGCTGGGCCTGCCGCCCGCCGAGGGCCGGCTGTTCCAGCTGGCCACGGGCACGGTCAGCCGGCTCTCCACCGAGCACGGCCGGCCTGTGATCACCGAGTGGAACAGACGGCCGTGACGGCCCGCGACCGCGGCCCGGTTCACCTCGGGTGAGCCGGGCCGCGGTCGTAGCCGGGGTCGCGGGCGGCGCACGGACTGTGAGGAACATCCCGGTCACCGCCCCGGGCGCCGCTTCTACAATCTCCGGCACGCACAGCGAGCGTGCCGCCCCGGCGGCCACCGGCCCGAAGGACAGCGATGACCAGCGTCGAAGAGCCCGTACGCCCCGCGGGACGGGTGCGCGACGCGGCCCGCACCAAGGCGGAGATCCTCGACGTGGCCACGCAGGAGTTCGCCCGGGCCGGATACGACGGCGCCCGGGTGGACGAGATAGCGGCCCGCACCCGCACCACCAAGCGGATGATCTACTACTACTTCGGCGGCAAGGAACAGCTGTTCACGGCCGTGCTGGAGCGGGCGTACGGAGCGCTCCGCGAGGCCGAGCGGCAGCTGGACGTCGAGCATCCGGACCCGGTCGCCGCGATCCGGCGCCTCGCCGAGCTGACCTTCGACCACCACGAGCGGCACCCGGACTTCGTCCGCCTGGTCAGTATCGAGAACATCCGTGGCGCCGGGCACATCGCGGCCTCCGGGAAGCTCGGCAGGCTCGGTTCACCGGCCCTGGAGGTGAGCCGCCGGATCCTCGCCGCGGGGCAGGAGTCCGGACTGTTCAGGGCCGATGTGGACGCGGTCGACCTGCACGCGGTGATCAGCTCGTTCTGCTTCTTCCGGGTCACCGGCCGGCACACCTTCGGCGCGCTGTTCGGCCGGGACCTGGTGGACCCCGCGCAGCGGGGCCACTACCGGGCCATGCTCGGCGACCTGGTGGTCGCCTATCTGACGGCGGTGCGGGCGGCGGGCTGACTGCCTTGCCCCCGTTCACCGGACCGGGACCACCGCCGCGTCGAGGAGCGGGCCGAGTTCCCGTACGGCCGTGGTGAGGGGAGCCGTGTCCTGTGCGGCGCGGGCCAGCAGGATCGCCCCCTCCAGGGTGCTGATCATCAGCGTGGCGAGGGACGCCGCACGGGCCGCGGGTACGCCCAGGTCCGTCAGGGCGTCGGCGAGCGGGTTCCGCCACAGGGCGAACGCGGCGGCCACGGCCTCGCGGGTCGAGCCGCCGGCGGAGGCGCACTCGACCGTGGCGGCGGCCACCGGACAGCCAGCCGCGAAGCCGTCCGCCGCGTACTCGTCGGTCCACTGCGCGGCCATCGCCGCGAACAGACCGCTCGGCGTCGGCTCCTCCAGTCCCGCCAGAAAGCGTGCGATGCGCTTGCCCGCGTACCGTCCGGCCCATGCGACCGCCTCGTTGACCAGCTGTTCCTTCCCGCCCGGGAAGTAGTGCTGGAGCGAGCCGCGCGGTGCGCCGGCGTGCGCGGCGACCTCGCGCAGACCGGTCGCGGCCACTCCGTCGCGGCGGATGAGCTGGGCGGCGCTGAAGACCATCCGCTCCCGCGGCCCCCGTCGCGCCTCGCTCATCGCGGCCCTCCGTTCCTCACGACGCCACTCTATGACCGGTGTCATAACGGCCGCTACTATGACAGCGGTCATAGTCGGCTCCGGAAGCAGAGGGAGGTCCCCGTGCGCGTCGGCTTCATCGGTCTCGGGGTGATGGGCCTGCCCATGGCGCAGCGCCTGGTGTCCGCCGGCACTCCCCTGGTGGTCTGGAACCGGACCCCGGAACGCGCCGCGCCCCTGCGCGCGGCCGGCGCCTCGGTCGCCGCGGACGCCGACGAGGTGTTCGCACGCTCCGGCGCGGTGCTGATGATGCTCGCCGACGAGGCCGCGGTGGATGCCGTACTCGGGCGTGGCACCCGCGCGTTCGCCGCACGGGTCGCGGGGCGCACCGTCGTCCACATGGGCACCACGTCCCCCGAGTACTCCCATGCCCTGGAGGCGGACGTCCGGGCCGCCGGCGGCCGGTACGTCGAGGCGCCCGTCTCCGGGTCCCGGGTACCGGCGCAGGAGGGCCGGCTGGTGGCGATGCTCGCCGGGGAGGCGGACGCCGTGGACGCCGTACGGCCGCTGCTCGCGCCGCTGTGCCGGGAGACGTTCGTGTGCGGTCCCGCGCCCGGCGCCCTGCTGATGAAGCTGTCCGTGAACCTGTTCCTGATCACGCTGGTGACCGGGCTGACCGAGGCGTTCCACTTCGCCGAGCGCCAGGGCCTGGACCGGCGGCTGTTCCTGGAGGTCCTCGACGCGGGGCCCATGGCCAGCGCGGTCTCCCGGATGAAGGCGCCCAAACTGTATGAGCGCGACTTCTCGGTGCAGGCGGCCTCGCTGGACGTCCTGAAGAACAACCGGCTCATCGCCGGGGCGGCGCGCAGGGCCCGGCTGGCCTCACCGCTCCTCGACGTGTGCCACACCCTGTTCGCGGAGACGGTGGCGCAGGGGTACGGCGGCGAGGACATGGTGGCGGTGCTGCGCACGATCGAGGCCCGGACCGCCGGCGCGTCGTAGCCGGCCGGCGCGGGTCAGCGCTTCGGTACGCCGTAGACCCGGTCGACGTGCAGGCGCACCACGAGGCGCCGGTCGCGGACCATCGCGGCCCGGTAGTCGTCCCAGTCCGGGTGCTCGCCGAGCACGTCCCGGTAGAGCCGGATCAGTTCCTCGACGGTGTCGTCGTGCGGGTCCCGGGCGACCGGGGACAGCTCGGCCGCACCCTCGGCGACCGTGTACGCCCAGCGGTCGGCGCTGGTGACGTGGTAGGAGGCGCGGGGGTCGCGGCGCAGGTTGCGGGTCTTGGCGCGGTCGTCGGTGACCGAGATGCGGATCAGCCGCTCGCCGGGGTAGTAGGCGTGGCTGACGTTGGACAGCTGGGGGCGGCCGTCGCGCTTGAGGGTGACCAGCACCCCGCCGTGGCCGTCGGAGAGGAGGTCGAGCAGCGCGTCCTGTGCCGGTTCCTGGGGTTCCTGGGTCATGACTGGGTCAACCCCCCGGCGCCCACCGGGCATTCCCGCCACCGGGAGATGCGGTAGACACTGTCTACGATGGGTGGTAGACAGTGTCTATGACTGAGTCCGACAACGGTGACGACGCCTTCGGCGCGCTGCTCGATGCGGTGCCGGTGGCCCGCCTGGGCGCGGAGGGCGACCGGTGAACCGGCGGTGGACGCTGGCGAGCAGTGTGGCGGGCGCGGTGGTCGTCGCGCTGGACGGTACGGTCCTCACGGTCGCGCAGCCGCGGCTGCAGAGGGACCTGGGCGCGTCGTTCGCCGAGGTGCAGTGGACCAGTACGGCGTATCTCGTCGTGGTGGCGAGCCTGCTGGTGTTCGCGGGGCGGCTCGGTGACCGGTACGGGCAGCGGCGGGTGTTCGCGCTCGGCCTGCTGGGGTTCGGGGCGGCGTCGGCGGCGATCGGTGCCGCGCCGTCGGTGGGCTGGGTGATCGGACTGCGGGCGGTGCAGGGGGTGTTCGGGGCGCTGTTGCAGCCGGCCACGCTGGGCATGCTGCGGGCCGCGTTCCCGCCGGACCGGCTGGCCGGGCCGCTCGCCGTGCGGACGGCCGCGATCGGGCTGGCGGCGGCTGCGGGGCCGCTGGTGGGCGGGGCGCTGGTGACGACCCTGGGCTGGCGGGCGGTGTTCTTCGTCAACGTGCTGCCCGCGCTGGTCTTCGCCCTGCCGGCGCTGCTGCGGCCGGGGCCGCCCGCCGGGGGCTCCCGGACGCCGCTGGACGTGCCGGGTGCCGTGCTGCTCGCGGTGTCCCTGGGCTGCCTGGTGCACGCGCTGACCGCGCGGCCCGTCTCCGGGGCGGGCCTCGCCGTCGCCGCGGTCACCGCCGCCGTCCTCGTGCGGCACGAACGGCGTACGGAGCGCCCGCTGCTGCCGGCCGCGGTCATCGGTTCGCGGGCGGTCGGGGCGGCGCTGGGGGTGCTGGTGGTCGTGTCGGCGGCGCTGTTCGGCGCCCTGTTCGTGGCCGCCTATGTGCTGCAACGCCGGCTCGGCCTCGACCCGTTGGGCAGCTCCCTGCGGAGTCTCCCCCTGGCGGTGCTGATGGTGGCGTCCGCCGCGCTGTGCCCGGTGCTGCTGCGCCGGTTCGGGGCACGCATGACGACGGCGGCGGCGACGGCCCTCCTGGCGCTCGGTGTCCTCGTGCTGTCCCGGGCCACCTCCATACCGGCGCTCGGCTGCGCGTTCGCCCTGCTGGGCGCGGGGTTCGGCACGGTGATGGTGGCGGCCACCCAGGTCGTCGTACGGCGCGCGGAGGTGGCGGTGGCCGGAGTGGCGGGCGGACTGCAGCAGACGGCGCTGAACGTCGGCCCGGCCGTCGGCGTGGCCACGGCGACCGCCCTCATCGGCACCGGGACCGGTCGGGCACTGCTGACCCTGGCGGCCGTGGCGGCACTCGGCGTGCCCCTGGCCTGCGCGCTGCCCCGAACCGAGCAGGACCGTCCCGCGCCCGGGACCGACAGCGGCTGCCCGCAGCCCGGGGCTGACGGCGGCCGTCCGTCGCCGTTGACCGAAACCCCCTGCCCGCGGCCCGCCACCGAGAACCACCACCTGATGCCCAAGACCTGACGCGACGCCGCCTTGCCCGGGGGGTCGGCGGTGGTTCTTCTGTGTCCAGGGCCGTCGGCGATCGCCCGCTGTCCGGGAAGACGGCGGGCGGGCGCCGGCGGACAGCGCCGGTGGGCGCGTGCCGCCCCGGGCGGAGGGCGTCGTGCCGGTCGAGGCGGGCGGGGGTGCTGCTGCGGGACGATGAGGGGCGGGTGCTTCCGGCGGGCGGCCGGGGCGGCGCGGACGAGGCGACCGGAGGAGAGCGATGGCACAGCTGCGGCAGGAGACCGACCCGGGTGAGGCGGGGCTGGACGCCAAGGCGCTGGACCGGCTGGACCGGCATGTCGCCCACTACGTCGACCAGGGGCGGCTGCCCGGCTTTCTGGTGGCCCTGTCCCGCGGCGGCCGGGTCGCCCACCTCACCACGTACGGCCGGCGCGATGTCGCGGCCGGCCTGCCGGTCGAGGCGGACACCCTGTGGCGCATCTACTCGATGACCAAGCCGGTCACCGCGGTCGCCGTGCTGCTGCTGGCGGAGGAGGGCGGGCTGTCCCTGGACGACCCGCTGGAGCGCCATCTGCCCGCGTTCGCCGACCCGGTGGTGTACGAGGGCGGTGCGGGCGCCGAGCCGCGCACCCGCCCGGCCGCCGGCCCGATCCTGATCCGGCATCTGCTCACCCACACCGCGGGCCTGACCTTCGGTTTCTACTACCGGCACCCGGTCGACGCCCTGTACCGCGAGGCCGGCCTGGAATACTCGGTGCCACCGGGCAAGGACCTCGCCGAGACGGTCGAGGTGTACGCGCGCATGCCGTTGCAGTTCAATCCCGGCACGCAGTGGAACTACTCGGTCGCCTCCAACGTGCTGGGCCGGGTCGTCGAGGTGGTGTCCGGGCAGCCCCTGGACGCGTTCTTCGCCGAGCGGATCCTGCGTCCGCTCGGCATGACCGACACCGGTTTCCACATCGGGCCCCAACAGGCCGAGCGGCTGGCCGAGTTGTACGGCGAGACGGACGAGGGCGGGATCGAGCCGGTGCCGGGTCTGCCGGTGCGCGGCCGGCCGCGGTTCCTGTCCGGCAGCGGCGGCCTGGTCTCCTCCGCGTACGACTTCCACCGCTTCCTGGAGATGCTGCGCCGGGGCGGCGAACTGGACGGTGTCCGGCTGCTGTCCGCGGACAGCGTCGCGCGGATGACCCGCAATCAGCTGCCCGGCGGCGCGACGCTGCGGTCCTTCGGCGCACCCGTCCACCAGGAGCCCGGCAACGACGGGCTCGGCTTCGGCTTCAACGTGTCGGTGGTGACCGACCCGTCCCGCACCCTGGCCCCGTCCGCCCTCGGCACATACGGCTGGACGGGTGTGGCCACGACCGCGTTCTGGGTCGATCCGGCCCATGAGCTGACCGTGCAGTTCATGTCGCAGGTACGCCCGAAGACGCTGAAGATCTTCCCGGAGCTGCGGCGGCTCGTGCACGAGGCGCTGGCGGACTGAGAGCCGGGCGCCACCCGCCCGGCACGGCGGCCCGGAACCGCGCCCGCCGCCGTCTCCCGCGGGGAGGGGCGGCGGGCCGCGCGATCTCGCGTCAGGAGCCGTGCGCGACGGCGTCCAGATGGGGCAGGATGTGGTCCATCCGCTCCCGTTTCGTGCGCAGATAGGTGATGTTGCTCTCGCACGGCTCGATCAGCAGCGGCACCTGCTCGGCGACCTGGATGCCGTGCCGGACCAGCGCCTCCCGCTTGCGCGGGTTGTTGGACATCAGGCGTACCGAGCGCACCCCGAGGTCGCGCAGGATCCCGGCCGCGACGCCGTAGTCGCGGGCGTCCACGGGCAGGCCGAGCGCGAGGTTCGCCTCCACCGTGTCCAGGCCCTCCGCCTGCAGGGCCATCGCGCGCAGCTTGGCGAGCAGTCCGATCCCGCGGCCCTCGTGGCCCCGCAGGTAGACGACGATCCCGCTGCCCTCGGCGGCCACCGCGCGCAGGGCGGCCTCCAGCTGGTCGCCGCACTCGCAGTGCCGGGAGCCGAACGCGTCCCCGGTCAGGCACTCGGAGTGCAGCCGGACCAGCACGTTCTCGGTGCCGATGTCGCCGTACACCAGGGCCACTTGCTCGTCACCGCGGTCGTGGTCCAGGTAGCCGATCGCCTGGAACGGCCCGTACACGGTGGGCAGGGGTGCGTTCACGACGCGTTCCACGCCCGAACGCCGCGAGGACTTCTTGCCGAGTACGCCGAGGTTGGCGCCGGTGGTTTCTGTCATGATCTATTCCTAAGCAGAGACGAAAGGCCGTGAAAAGATGAGTGGTTCGGGCGCGCGTGCGGCGGCAGGCGGGGGGACGTACGACGTGGCGAACGGCGTGGTTCCGACGGACACCACGGAAGACGTACGGACCCGGGGGGCGGGCGTTTCAGCACAGGTCGCCGTCCTTCCCGTCGGGAGCTTCGAACAGCACGGTCCGTTCCTTCCGCTGGCGACCGACACGCTCATCGCCTGTGCCGTGGCGCGGGAGATCGCCGCCGCGTACCCGGTGCACCTCCTTCCTCCGGTGACGGTCTCCTGCTCGCACGAGCACGCGGGCTGGCCGGGGACCGTCAGCATCTCCTCCGTGACCCTCCACGCGGTGGTCCGGGACATCGCGGCGTCGCTGCGCCGCTCGGGCGTCGACGCACTGGTCGTGGTCAACGGGCACGGCGGCAACTACGTGCTGGGCAACGTCGTCCAGGAGGCCTCCGCGCGCGGTGAGCGGATGGCGCTGTTCCCGGCCGCCGAGGACTGGGAGACGGCGCGGCAGCGGGCGGGGGTGCGCACCTCGCTGCTCACCGACATGCACGCGGGAGAAATCGAGACCTCGATTCTGCTGCACGCTCACCCCGAATTCGTCCGCCCTGGTTACGAGTCCGCCGATTTCACCGCTGACGATCGTCGTCATCTGCTCACCGTGGGAATGTCCGCCTATACCGAATCGGGCGTCATCGGCCGTCCTTCGCTGGGGTCGGCGGAAAAGGGAAAGGAACTGCTGGCGAGCCTGACGGAATCCTTCGCACCGTATTTCGCGTTGCTCACCTCGGCGGAGGGGCGCGGGTAGTCCGCGGTCGCGCCCGGGGGGCGCAGGCCGGCGTACCAGCGCGCGGCCAGGACCACGGCGCCGGGCAGGCTCGCCACGAAGCTCAGCACGCCGTACACGACGGCGACGGCGACACCGGTGCTCGCGCCGAGTCCGGCGGCGCCGAACGCCCAGGCGGTCACGCCCTCGCGCGGTCCGAAGCCGCCGACGTTCAGCGGCAGGCCCATGGCGACCAGGGCGAGGACCGCGATCGGGACCAGCACCGCGACGGGGGCGGCACAGCCGGCGACCCGGGCCGCCACGACGAACATCGCCAGGTGCCCGGCCAGGACGAGGGCGGAGGACAGGGCGATGCCCGGTCCGCCGCTACGGGACAGCAGGCCCCGGCGTGCCTCGCCGAGGGCGGTGTGCAGGGCCCCCGCCCGGCGCGAGGGCGCGCGGTTCAGACGGACGGCGAGGCCGACGGCGAGCGCGCCGGCCGCCGCGAGGGCCACCAGCGGGGCGAAGTCGCGGGCCTCGGCGCGCACCGGGGACGGCAGGGCCGGCAGCACCGCCGCGGCGAACACGGCCAGCGCGATCTGCCCGGCGACGCGTTCCAGTACGACGGCCTTCACTCCGCGCCGCAGGTCACCGGCGCTCTGTCCGTGCCGGACCGCCCGGTGCACATCGCCCAGGATCCCGCCGGGCAGCGCCGCGTTCAGGAACAGCGCCCGGTAGTAGTCGGCGACGGCGGGCCCCAGGGGCAGCCGGATGCGCAGGCCGCGGGCCACCAGCTGCCAGCGCCAGGCGCTCAGCACGGTGGTGGCGACGCCGATGCCCAGCGCGGCCAGCACCGTCACCGTGTCGATCCGGCGCAGCCCGTCGAGGAGCACACCGGTGCCCAGCCGCCACAGCAGGAAGCCGAGGAGGACGACGCCGGCGACGCTGCCCACGTGCGTACGGAGGGCACGGAGTCCGCGACGGCGGGGGCCGAGGGGCTGCGCGGCATGCGTCCCGGCCGCGCTCCCGCCGGACGGCGGTTCCGTGCCCGGGGGCGAGGACGGTACCGGGAGCCGGGTGCCGGCCGCGCGGGCGGGTGCGGGTGCCGCGGCCGTGCCCGCGCTCCGCACCCGCGCGTGAACCGTGCCGGTGCCGCAAGCCCTCGCGTCCGCCGGGCCGGTGGGCGTCACGCGCGCGTGGGCTGCGGACCCGGTGAGCCGGGGCTCCGCCTGCGCCGCCGCCGACCGCGGGGTCATGAGATGCCGCCCGTCGGCC
This sequence comes from Streptomyces sp. NPDC001851, assembly GCF_040297165.1. Classification (NCBI taxonomy): domain Bacteria; kingdom Bacillati; phylum Actinomycetota; class Actinomycetes; order Kitasatosporales; family Streptomycetaceae; genus Streptomyces; species Streptomyces sp. NPDC001851. The sequence continues at coordinate 51,007 of NZ_JBEOYR010000030.1, forward strand.
GGGGCAGGGCCAGCAGGTCGCTGTGGTGGACCACGACCCGCAACTCACCGGCGGCGCAGGCGGCGAGCCGGTCCCGCAGATAGCGCTCGGCACGGTCGCGCAGCTCGGGCCGCTGTTCCACGGCGGCGCCGACCCAGCCGCGCAGCCACTGCTCGGTGAGCGCCGCCTCCTCGGGGCCGAGCCGCCACGGGCTCGGATGCACCCGTACGCCGGCCCCCCGCTCTGCGAACGCCTCGCAGGCCGCCGTGACCGCGTCGGGGCCGAGCAGCCCGGCGCGCCGCTGGTGGGCGTTGAACGCCTCGGTGATCTCCGCGTCCAGCGGGTCGGCCGGGGTGAGTTCGACGCGGCCGGCGACGGACAGCGTGAGCAGCGCGGGGCAGCCGGCCCCCGCACAGGCGTCGGCGAGGGTGACGACCTCCTCGCGGGTGAGGACGTCGAGCAGCGCGGACGCGGTGACCAGGGAGGCGCCGGCCAGCGCGTCCGGGGTGAGCCGGGCCACGTCGCCGCGCCGGGTCTCGACGGTGACGCCGCTGCCGTCGGCGGCGGCGCGCGGGGAGCCGACGGCGGCGAAGTGCAGCAGGTAGGGGTCGTGGTCGTGCAGGACCCAGTGCTGTGCTCCGTCCAGGCGGGGTGCGAGCCAGCGGCCCATCGAGCCGGTGCCGCAGCCCAGGTCGTGCACGGTCAGCGTGCCGGTGCGGGCGGACGGGTCCGCCAGCCGGTTCCGCAACGGTTCCAGCAGCTCCTGTGCGCGGGCGGCGGCGTCGGCCCCTTCCCTGAGCCGCAGCCATTCGGGCGCGTACCGGGGCGGCTCCTCGGGCTCGCTCGCCCGCAGCCGCACGGTGGCCCGCTCACCGGAACGCCCCACGGGCCCGGCCCCGGCGACGACCGCGCCCTCCTCACCGCGTCCCCCGTCACCGACAGCACCGCCAAACGCCCCGGCAGCCGTCGCCCCGTCGGGCACGCCGTACGCCCCGCCTCCGGCGACGACCGGCCCACCGGAATCCCCGGTACGTCGCGCCGCCCCGTGGGCCACACCGCTCTCCCCGTCCCCGGCGACGGCCCGGCCGGCCGAGTCCCCGGTGTCTCCGGCCGACTCGAAGACACCGTCCGTGTCAGGACCGGTCTCCAGCACCGGTTCCGCCTCGTCCCGCGCCCCGCGGGCCGCGCGTACCTCCCTCGGTCCGGCCTGTGCCGGGACCGACGGCATGTCATGGGTGGTGGTCTGCGGGCCGGTCATGCCGCCCTCCTCGGGGCTTCGGGGAGCCGGGAGAGGACTCCGGCCAGGCTGCGGGCGGTGGTGGCCCAGCCGTCGAGCGCGGCGCGGCGGCCGCGGGCCGCGGCCTTGAGCCGGCGGCGTACGTCGGGCTCGCCGAACCAGCCGCGCAGTTCGGCGGCGAGCGCGGCGGGGTCCTCCGGCGGGACGAGGATGCCGGGCACCCCGCCGTCGGGGGCGCGGCCGACCGCCTCCGGCAGGCCGCCGACGTCGGTCGCGAGGACCGGGATGCCGCGGGCCAGGGCCTCGGTGACCGCCATGCCGTAGGTCTCGGCGTAGGAGGTGAGGACCATCAGGTCGGCGGCGGCGTAGGTGGCGTCGAGGTCCGCGCCGGAGCGCGGGCCGGTCAGGTGCAGCCGGCCGGCGAGACCGTACCGGGCGATCAGCTCCCGCAGCCGGTCCACGTACGCGGGGTCGTGGGCGAGTCCGCCGACCAGCTCGCAGGTCCACGGCAGGTCCCGGACCGCCGCGAGCGCCTCCACGAGCCGGTGCTGGCCCTTGCGCGGGGTGACCGCGGCCACGCACAGCAGCCGGGACACGCCGTCGGTGCCGGGGGCGAGCGGTGCGATGTCGGCGCCGGGCGCGGCGACGTGCACGCGTTCGGGGGCGAGGCCGTGATGGGAGACCAGCCGGCGCACGGCCCAGTCGCTGGTCGCGATCACGGCGGGCACGGCGCGCAGCACGGCGCGTTCGCGGGCGTCCAGGCCGGCGGCGACGGCCGGGTCGAGGCCGGTCTCGTCGCCGAGCGGGAGGTGGACGAGTACCGCGAGGCGGAGCCGGTCGGCCTCCGTGGTGATGATCTCCGGGACGGCGCAGGCGACGAGCCCGTCCAGCAGGACGACCGCGTCGTCCGGGAGCTCCCGCAGGGTGCGGGCGAGGCCGTCGCGAGCGGTGCGGTCGGGCCGCGGCCAGGCGCCGGGGACGGCGTGCGGGGTGACCTGCCAGCCGAAGCCGGGCAGGTCCAGGCTGACCCGGCGGTCGTAGGCGTTGCCGCCGCTGGGCGCGGCCGGGTCGTCGACGCCGCCCGGCAGGACGAAGTGGACGGTGCGCAGGGACATGGGGATGATTCCGGCCTTCTCGACGGCGACGGTCTTCTCGACGGCGACGGCCTTCTCGTCGGCGGTGGGCTGCACGGGCACATAGGCCAGGCGCGCCGGTGCCGTGGTCGTGTCGGTCACAGGCCACGCTCGTAACTCGCCCAGGCGACATGGGACTCGTGCAGGGTGACGGCGATGCCCGCGAGGCCCTTGGCGCCCTCGCCGAGGGCGCCCTTGTGGACGCGTTCGGCGAGCCGGTCGGCGATGACCCTGGCGAGGAACTCGGTGGAGGTGTTGATGCCGGCGAACTCGGGTTCCTCGTCGAGGTTGCGGTAGTTCAGCTCGGCGGCGATGGCGCCCAGTTCCCGCGTGGCCAGGCCGATGTCGACCACGATGTTGTCCTCGTCCAGCTGCTCGCGGCGGAAGGTGGCGTCCACCAGGAACGTGGCGCCGTGCAGGCGCTGCGCGGGTCCGAACACCTCGCCGCGGAAGCTGTGGGCGATCATGATGTGATCGCGGACGGTGATGCTGAACAACGGACGACCCTCCAGGTACGGCGCGTCTGGCCCCCCTGCCCTTACCCGTAGGGGGATGCCGGATAGTACGGCTCTCCGCTCCCCCGTGTTCAGCCCTCGCTCACTCTTTTCTCAGGTCAGGCCTGTTCCGGTGTACCGGACCCGGTGGCACAGGGCCGGGATCTCACCGGAGGCGAGTTTCGGCAGGACGTCCGGGAGTTCCTCGAAAGCGCTCTCCCCCGTGATGAGCGCGTCCAGGGCCGGGTCGGCGAGCAGGTCGAGGGCGAGCGCCATCCGGTCGGCGTAGCCGCGCCCGGGGCGGGCGGCCGGGGAGACGGTGCCGACCTGGCTGGCGCGCACGGTGAGCCGGCGGGAGTGGAAGGCCTCGCCGAGCGGCAGGGCGACGCGCCGGTCGCCGTACCAGCTCAGTTCCACCACCGTGCCCTCGGGGGCGAGGAGTTGCAGGGCGCGGGTGAGGCCGGCCTCGCTGGCGCTGGCGTGCACCACGAGGTCGCAGTCGCCGAGGGCGCGGTCGGGCGTGGCGAAGTCCACGCCGAGCGCCTCGGCGGTCTTCGCGCGGGCCGGGTCGGCGTCGACGAGCTGCAGCCGCACGCCGGGGAAGCGGGCGAGCAGCGCGGCCACCGAGCAGCCGACCATGCCGCCGCCGACCACCGCGATCCGGTCGCCGACCAGCGGCGCCGCGTCCCACAGGGCGTTCACGGCGGTCTCCACGGTCCCGGCGAGCACGGCCCGCGCGGCGGGCACCCGTTCGGGCACGACGGTCACGGCGCTCACCGGGACGACGTAGCGGCTCTGATGCGGGTAGAGGCAGAAGACGGTGCGTCCGACCAGCTCGGCCGGGCCCGCCTCGACCTCGCCGACGCTCAGGTAGCCGTACTTGACCGGGCCGGGGAAGTCGCCCTCCTGGAAGGGCGCCCGCATCACGGCGTGCTGGCTCAGGGGCACCCCGCCGCGGAAGACGAGTGTCTCGGTGCCCCGGCTCACTCCGGAGTACAGGGCGCGCACCAGGACCTCGCCCTCGGCGGGCTCCGCGAGGGTGACGTCGCGCAGCTCGCCGTGGCCGGGTGAGCGCAGCCAGAACGCGCGGGCCGAGCGGTTCATCGGCATCCTCCTGAACGATAGGGAAGTTGTTCACGTACCGAGAAGTGCACAGGCCGCGCACAGTACGCGGCGTTGATCGACTCTGTCACTCGGCCGGAGGGTGTGCGGTGGCCCTGAACAACACGTATGACGCGAGGCTCCAGCAGGAGACCGCTGTGGGAGCGGGCGTACAACTGCTGCTGCTCGCGCTGCTCGGCACGGCGATCGGCATGGGGCCGGCCGGCTGGCTGACGGGGCTGGCGTTCGCGTTCGCCACCTGGGCCGTACTGGCCCGCGCGCTGCACCGCTCCCCCCTGCGCTCCTTCGGCCCCGCGAACCGGGTCACGCTCGGCCGGGCGACCCTGGTGGGCGGGGTGACAGCCCTGGTCGCGGACTCCTTCGAGAGCGCCCCGCCGGTGGCACTGCTGGTCGGTCTGACCGCGGTCGCCCTGCTCCTGGACGGCGTCGACGGCAAGGTGGCCCGCCGCACCGGAACGTCGACCGCGCTCGGCGCGCGCTTCGACATGGAGGTCGACGCGTTCCTGATCCTGGTGCTGAGCGTGTACGTGGCCACGCAACTCGGCCCGTGGGTGCTGCTGATCGGCGGGATGCGGTACGCCTTCGTCGCCGCCGCCCGGCTGGCCCCCTGGCTGAACGCCCCGCTGCCGCCGTCCTTCGCCCGCAAGACCGTCGCGGCGGTCCAGGGGATATGCCTGCTCCTGGCCGGTGCCGAACTGCTCCCCCGCCTGGCGAACCTCGCGGTCGTGCTGCTGGCGCTGGGGTCGCTGGTGTGGTCGTTCGGCCGGGACGTGCGGTGGCTGTGGCGCGCCTCCCGGACGGCCGCGGAGCCGGCGGCCGGGGTGAACGTGCTGGAGCTGGCGGCGCGCTGAGCGCGGGCCGACGGCAGCACGGAGGGCCCGGACCGGTCACCCGGTCCGGGCCCTCCGTCATGTCTGTCCGGCTGCTACGACCGCGCCGCCCGGCCGCGTACGAGCGCGAACGCGGCGGCCGCGAGGCCGAGGACGCCGACGACCAGGCCGGCGATGCCGAGCCCACGGGCGGTGGAGTCGCTGCCGTCGGCGGCCTCGGCGGTGGCGCCGGCGGTCCTGGCGGGCGTCGCCGCGGCGGTCGCGTCACCGGCCGTCAGCTTCAGCACCGGGGCCGGGTTCTCCGGCTCCTGTCCGCCGCTCGGCTCCTCGATCCAGCGGACGGTCTTGCCGTCGGAGTAGGTCTGCAGGGTCTTGAACACCAACTGACCGGTGTCGTCGGGCAGTTGGCCGAAGGCGACGTTGAAGTCCTCGTACTGCCCGGCACCGATCTTCCCGCCGCTGAAGGTGATCTCGGATGCGGCCTCGGTGATGGTGCCGTCGTCGGTCTTGACCGGCTTCTTGAGCTTGGTGGTGGTGACCTTCGCGGTCCAGCCGTCCTGCGGGTGGACGAGCACGCCGAGGACGGGGTGGTCGGTGGGCAGGAAGACCTGCACCTTGGTGGTGGCGGCGCTGTCCTCCTCGTTCGGCACGCGGAAGGTCAGCACGCCGTCGGTGGCGCCCTTGGCGTAGCTGTCGGGGTGGACGGTGACGTGCGCGGAGGCGGCACCGGCGGCGAGCAGGACCATGGCGGCGCCGACGGCGGCGACGGTGCCGGCGCGGCGGGCGGTGAGACGTGATGCGGACATGGGTGAGTCGGTCTCCGTACGGGTGATGTGTCGTTCGGGGGTCAGAGCGGGTACGGGACCGGGGCCGGGGGTCCGCGCCGGCTGACCGCGTGCCGCAGCAGGGCCGGGCGGGGGCGTGCGGGGGCGGCCGGGACGCGTGGGGCGTCACCGTCGGGGGCGGGCAGCGGGGTGTCGCGCCACCAGGCGGAGAGGGCGGGTACGAGTGTGGCGGCCCGGCGCAGCAGCGACCACAGGGCGGCCTCGCCCCGCCGCAGCCACCAGGACGCGGCGAGCGCGGCGAGGAGATGGGCGGCGGTGGCGTGGCTCGTGAGGTGCGGGTGCGCTGTCACCGGGGCGTGCGGGTGCATCGCGGCCATGGTGTGACCCGGCAGGGCGGCCATGCGCGCGGTTCCGGGGCCGGGGCGGGCGGCGGCGTCGAAGCCGAGGTGCAGTCCGGCCTGGGTGAGCAGCATGGCCGCGCCGATGCCGGGCAGCGACCGCTCCCGGCCGCCGGGGATCCAGCCGAGCGCGAACACGGCGAGGAATCCGGCCGCGTCGGCCCACAGCGGCGGCAGGGCGCCCATGGCAAGACCGTGCCCGGCGGCGGCGAGCAGCACGCACACCGCGGCGAACACCGCCGCGCGCAGGGCTCTCACCGCCGGGGACGCACTCATGCTGGGGATCCTCCCATGGCCGGGTGATACGCGGGGCGCGGACGCTCCGTTCAGCGGCCGGGCGGCCGGGGAGTGCGGGCCCCGCGTATCACCCGGCCGGTGCGCGGGGCCCGCACCCCGTACCGCGTCCGTCTCACGGGCCCGCACCCCGTACCGCTTCGGTCCGTGGTGCGGGCCCGTGCCCGTCCTCGTTACCGGACCGGCACCGGTCGTGGTGCCGGGGCGTAGCCGGCGGGCCGGGTCGTGAAGGTGCCCCGGCCCTGGGTGCGGCTGCGCAGCCGGGTCGCGTAGCCGAACAGTTCGGCCAGCGGCACGGTCGCGGTCACCACGGCCGCCCCGCCGTGGGTCCGCGAGCCGCTGACCCGGCCGCGCCGCGCCGCCAGGTCGCCGAGGACCGAGCCCACGGCGTCCTCCGGCACGGTCACCGTGACCTCGGCGACCGGTTCCAGCAGGGCGATCGTGCAGGCGCGCAGGGCCTCGCGGAGCCCGAACCGGCCGGCGGTGCGGAAGGCCGTGTCGGACGAGTCCTTCACATGGGTGGAGCCGTCGGTGAGGGTGACCCGCAGCCCGGTCACCGGGTGCCCGTCGAGCGGTCCCTCGGCGAGCGCGTCCCGGCAGCCGGCCTCCACCGCCCGCACGTACTCCTGCGGCACCCGCCCGCCGGCCACGGCCGAGCGGAACTCGAAGCCGGTGGCGCCGGCTTCGGGCCCGAGCGGTTCCACGTCGAGCACGACATGCGCGAACTGCCCCGCACCGCCGTCCTGTTTGACGTGCCGGTAGACGAACCCGGTCACGCCTTGCAGGACCGTCTCGCGGTGGGCGACCCGCGGCCGGCCCACGCCGATCTCCGGACCGCCGTCGCGGCGGATCTTCTCCACCGCGACCTCCAGATGGAGTTCCCCCCTCCCGGACAGCACGGTCTGCCCGGTCTCGGCGTCGGTGCGCACCACCAGCGAGGGGTCCTCCTCGGCCAGCCGTGCCAGCGCCGCCGACAGCCGGCCGGTGTCCGTGGCGCGCCGGGCCTCGACCGCCACGGACACCACGGGTTCGGCGGCCACGGGCGGCTCCAGCAGCAGCGGTGCGCCGGGGTCGCACAGGGTGGAGCCGGCCCGTGCCGACTTCACGCCGGCGAGCGCCACGATGTCACCGGCGACCGCCCGGTCGAGCTGGGCGTGCCGGTCCGCCATGACCCGCAGGATGCGCGCGACGCGCTCGGTGCGCCCGGTGCCCGGGTCCCACACGGTGTCCCCCTTCTCGATGGTGCCGGCGTAGACGCGTATATAGGCCAGCCGCCCGGTGGCGCCCGCGTTCACCTTGAACACCAGCCCCGCGAACGGTGCCTCGGGGTCGGCGGTCCGCCGCTGCTCGGTGCCCTCGTGGACCCCGCGTGCGGCGGGGACGTCCAGCGGCGAGGGCAGATAGGCCACGACCGCGTCCAGCAGCGGTTCGATGCCGCGGTTGCGGTAGGCGGAGCCGCACAGCACGACCACGCCGGCCCCGGTGCGGGTGAGGTCGCGCAGGGCGGCGGCGAGGGTGCCGGCGTCGAGCGTCTCCCGCTCGCAGAACTCCTCCAGGGCGGCCGGGTGCAGCTCGGCCACCGACTCCTCCAGCGCCCGGCGCCGCCGTAGCGCCTCCTGCCGCAGCGGCTCGGGCACGGGCCCCGCCACGGCCGTACCGGCACCGTCGGCCCAGACCAGCGCGCGCATCCGGACCAGGTCGACCACTCCGGTGAAGCTGTCCTCCGCGCCGATCGGCAACTGGACGACGAGCGGCGCGGGATGCAGCCGCCGCCGGATGGACTCGACGGCCCGGTCGAGGTCGGCGCCCGCGCGGTCCATCTTGTTGACGAACGCGATTCTCGGCACGCCGTGCCGGTCCGCCTGCCGCCACACCGACTCGCTCTGCGGCTCGACCCCGGCGACGGCGTCGAACACGGCGACCGCGCCGTCGAGGACCCGCAGTGAGCGCTCGACCTCGTCGGCGAAGTCGACGTGCCCGGGGGTGTCGATGAGGTTGACGCGGTGGCCGTCCCAGGCGCAGCTGACGGCGGCGGCGAAGATGGTGATGCCGCGGTCGCGTTCCTGCGGGTCGAAGTCGGTGACGGTGGTGCCGTCGTGCACCTCGCCGCGCTTGTGGGTGGTGCCCGTCGCGTACAGGATCCGCTCGGTGACGGTGGTCTTGCCGGCGTCGACATGGGCGAGGATGCCGAGGTTGCGGACGGCGGCGAGGGTGGTGGGGTGGGTGCGCACGGCCCAGGGCCTTTCTGACGATCAGGGAAAGGGCAGCGCGATTACCCGTGCGTCCGGGTCAGCGGGGCGTCACGGGCGTCCGGTGCCGGCCGCGCAGCGGGCACCGGCCGGACCGGGACACGAGGATCACCTCGTACCGTGAGCGGGGAGCGACGACAGCGGTGCGTGCGCGCACGGCCGGGCTCCCCTCTGTGTCGGACGACAGGCGCCGCGTACGGTCGTCGCGGCGCTCGGTACGGCATGACGGTACGGGAGCGGCGCGGCCGGGGCACCTGGTTTTCCTGTACGGCGGCCGGTCGGCGGGGGTGCCGGTACGTCACCCGGTTGCTCTCGGGGCCCGCACCGGGGTCCGGGCGGCCGTCCTCCCCTTCCTCGCCGCGGGGGCCGCGCGGCTACCGCCGCGGGATGGCGAGCTCGCGGCCGCGGTAGAACCCCTCCCGCTCCTCGACGACGAAGGGGGCCATGGCCGCGCGCCGTTGCGCCTCGTGCTCGGAGGACCTCCAGGCGTCGCAGTCCTCCCGTGAGTCCCAGAACGACACACCGGTGATCTCCTGGCCGTCCTCGGACCAGTAGGCGTAGGCGCGGCGGAGGCCCTGCGGGGCGGGGGTCGGCCGCCAGGCCTGCTCGAAGTCCTCCAGGGTGTCCGGCCGGATGCGGCGTGTGGTCACCCAGATGTAGTGCTCTTCCATCGCGGCCTCCTCCGCCACGCCGGTCCGGTCGGCTCGCCGGCCTCTCTCCGCCCACCGTAGGCGCGGGCCGCCGCCTCCGCCCGCGTGACGGGCCCGGCCTGGCCCATCCGTGTCATGGCCCCGTGACATGGGCGTTCGCTGTCCGGCATGGGCGTTCCCCGGCTGCCGCCGACGGTGGACCATGGAAGCAGGACGCGTGCGGTCGCAGTGCACGAGTCGTCGGCGGTGAGGACGATGAGGGGTTCGATCCGGCTCGGGAGTGTGCGGGGAGTGGTGCTGCAGGCCCACTGGAGCGTGCCGTTGGTCATGCTGTTCTTCGCGTACGGTCTGGCCGCCCGCACCCTGCCCGGGTACGCGCCGGGCCTGGCGCCCGTGGTGTACGCGGTGGCCGGAGTGGCCGGAGCCGTGCTGTTGCTGGTGAGCCTGGCGGTGCATGAGACGGCGCATGCTCTGACGGCTCGCCGGGCGGGGATCGGTGTGCGGGACGTGACGCTGTGGGCGCTCGGCGGACTCACCCGGATGGACCGGCCGACGACCGCGCGGGCGGCCTTCGTGGTCGCGGTCAGCGGTCCCCTCGCCAGCCTGTTGCTCGGCGGGCTCGGGTTCGGCGCGGCGGCCGCGGTCCAGGCGGTGCCGGGCTCGCGGATCGTCGTCGCCGTACTGGGCTGGCTCGGTGGCACGAACCTGGTGCTGGGTGTGTTCAATCTCCTGCCTGCCGCGCCGCTGGACGGAGGCCGGCTGCTGCAGGCCGCGCTGTGGTGGCGTACCGGGGATCGTGAGCGGGCCCAGCGGGCGGCGGGGCGCAGCGGTCAGGCCCTCGGCATGGTGCTGGCCGTCCTGGGCTGGCTCGCCTTCGCCCGGGGTCTGTCGGGTGGCTTGTGGCTGATCCTCGTCGGCGTCTTCGTCGCGGGCGTCGCCGCGACCGAACGCCGGTGGGCCGAGCTGGCCACCGCCCTGCGGGGCCTGCGGGTCGGGCAGACGATGACCGCGCCGGTGGTCACCGGTCCCGACTGGCTGACCGTGGACCGTTTCCTCACCGAGGTGGCGGCCCCGGCACGGCACTCGGCGCTGCCGCTGCTGGACTTCGAGGGCCGGCTCAGTGGCGTCGTACGGCTGGACCGGCTGGCCGCCGTGCCGTCCGGGCAGCGTGCGTCGCTGCGGGCCCGGGATGTGGCGACCCCGCTGTCCCGGTGCGCGCTCGCCGCACCGGACGAGCTGCTGACCTCCGTCCTGGAGCGGCTCGGCACCGAGGGCCGCCCGCTGCCCATCCTGGTCATGGACGACAGCCGGCTGCTCGGGATCATCACCGCGCACGACATCGACCGGACCAGCCGCACCGCCCGGCACGCACCGGACGGAGACGCGCCCCCGTAGGGCACGGCGAAAGGGCCCTGCGCACACCGGTCGCCCACCGTGGCCGGAGGCCGGTTCCGCGGCGCCCGGCACCGGTGCGCGGCCACCCGAGTGTCTGAAAACGATCGTTGGTGGCCAGTGAACGATCGTTGATGCCCGGTGGCGGCATGCGTATGCTGCGAGGCGCATCACACCCGTAGATCCTCAACTGCCGGAGAACATCGGTGGAGTCACCCTCGCAGCTCCACGAGACTCTTCGACGCCTCACCGCCCTCATCGAAGAGCGGGGCCTCAAGCGATCGGAGCTTCTCAACCCGCGAGAACTCGCGGCCAGGACAGCTCTGCCCGAGACCGATGTCCGCGTCCTGCTGAAGGGCGGCACCCCGCCCGCCGACAAGGTCAACGACCGGGTCCGCACGCGGATCAAGGCGCTGGCCGACGCCCACCTCACCCGCACGGGAAGGCGCATGTCGGATCTGGCGGCGGACATCGGCAGCTGTCTGGGAGTCTCCGGCTACTGGGCGCGCCAGGTGTGCGACGGCAGGAAGGTGCCCAGCGTCGCGTTCCTGCACGGTCTGGTGGAGTACTTCGGGGTCGAGGGAGGAGAGGCCTTCTTCACCGCGCCGGCCGACGAGGCACTCAACCGTGCGTTGTTCCCCGCGCTGGTCAGGCTGGAGAACCCGCACACCGACCCGGTCCAGGCCCTGCTGGACCGCTACGGTGTGAGCACGACCGACCTGCGCACGAACGGCTCCCTGACACGCGGGCAGCTGGAGCGCCTGCTTGAGGGAGTCCTTCGGTCAGTACTGGCTCCTGAGGGAGAGAACAAGCCGTGACCAGCAAGGCGATGAAGTCCCTGCTGACCGCCCTGGGGCAGGAGGCAGCGCGGTCCCTTCAGCGGCCGGCGGAGCCGCGGGAGGTCATGGAAGCGTTCTGCACGGCCATGAGCGTGCGCTCCGGGCGGCCGATCCGGCTCGTGTTCCGGGCGTTCCCGTCGGACATCCCCGTTTCCGGCATGCGCCTGGACTGCGGGGACCGCTCGATCATCGTCGTGGAGGAACGTACGGTCCCCGAGGCCCAGTTGGTCATCCTCGGTCATGAACTGTGGCACGAGGAGGAGGGCGACTGCGGCCACCACATCGCCGGCATGCCCGCCGCCGCGCGTGCCCTGACCGCGGATCAGACGCCCGAGTCGATCCAGCGGGCCGTGGAGGAGATCCTCGCCGCGCAGGAGGAAGTCTCCCGCGACGCCCTCCTGACCGTGGCCGCCAGGGCCGGCTCGGTCGACGACCACGAGGTGGACGCGGAGACGTTCGGTCTGCTCTTCGGCCGTGAAGTCCGCACCTGGATGAAGGGCCGGTACGCCGAAGGCCCACTCCACCAGTCCACCGTCGAGGGGCGCATCAACGTGTCCCTCACCAGCCGGGGCGGTCGCATACTCTCATGACCCCGTCCCTCCACGTCCCCTACGCGGTCCCGACCGTGCTGCTGGCGCTCGCGCTGTTCTTCAAGCTCCCCACGTTCGTCCGTGCCTGGCGCGATCCCGAGGTGCGGGCGACCACCCTGCTGCTCTTCTGGGCCACGTCGGCCCTCGTCGTGATCATCCCGGTCAACATCGAGCGGCTCAACAAGCTGACGGGCATCCCGAACATCGCGGCCCCGTGGGCCTACTCCTTCCTCACCGCCTCGTGCGCCACCGGTCTGACCATGATCATGCGCTGGAGGGAGGAGCCGTCCGCGCGGCGCCGGCGCAGGATCCGGCTCATCTACTGCGTCTACCTCGGCATCATCGCCGCCCTGTGGCTGACGTTCTTCCTGGCCCACGTGCCGAAGCCGCGTATCTACGACCTCGACACCTACTACGCCACCACGCCGTGGATGCGCGAGCACATCCTGCTCTATCTCGTGGCGCACCTGGTCTCGTGCCTCACCGCGGCCGCCATGCTGTGGAAGTGGTTCCAGGAGGTGGCCAACCCCTGGCTGAAGGCGGGCGTCGTCTTCCTCCAGGCCGGGTACGCGCTCGGCCTGGTCTTCGACGCGGCCAAGCTGACCGCGGTGACGGCCCGCTGGTGCGGAACCGACTGGGACTGGCTCAGCACGAAGGCCGCACCGCCCTTCGCACTGCTGGAGGCCGGCTTCGCGGCTGTCGGCTTCATCATTCCCCAGTTGGGACCCGCTCTGAAGCGCTGGGGCCGGGACCAGAGCGAATACCGGCGGCTGTGGCCCCTGTGGCGGGCGGTGCGCGTACTCAGCCCGGCCGCCGCGCCCGCGCGCTTCGGTTTCTGGGTTCCTCTCGACCTCCGCGTGATGCAACGCCAACAGCGCATCCATGACGCACTGCGCATCCTCGCCCCGTACTTCGACACAGACCTGTACCGCAGGACGTACGCGGAGGTGGCGACCACCCGTCATGAGGCCAGGGCCCGTGCGATCGCCGGGGCCGCCGCCATCCTCGACGCGATCACCTCCTACCGCAACGGCACGCCCACCCACACCACCGCACAGCCCCCGCACATCGGCCCCGAGATCACCGACCACATCGCCGCCATCTCCGTCGCTCTCTACCGTCGTCGCTCACTCGACAGCGTCCACCGGCGGACGACCCACACAGAAAACCTCACCACACATGCCTGACAGCGCCACCGCAGGCCGGCCCGCCGCTCTCGTCATCGGCGCCAGCGCGGCCGGACTCTTCGCGGCCGCGGCACTCAGCGAGTTCGCCGATGTCGTGATCGTCGAACGCGACCACCTGCCCGACGGTCCCGTGCCTCGCCGCGGTGTCCCCCAGGCCCGGCACGCCCATGTGGTGTGGAGCGGCGGTGTCCTCGCCTTCAACGATCTGCTGCCCGGCCTCACCGACCGCGTCGTCGCCCGTGGGGGGCGCATGGCCCACATCATGGCCGACATGGTCTCCCGCGCCCCCAACGAAGTATGGTTCCGGCGCTTCCTGACCACCCGTCACCGCAACGTGGTGTGCTCCCGCGATCTGCTCGACGCCGTGATACGCGAGCGGGTTCTCGGCCACCCGCGGATCACCCTCCGTGAGAACACCACCGCCCTGTCGCTCGAAGGCAACGCCGCCCGGGTCACCGGTCTCCGGGTCAGGACCGGCGGAGAAGAGCTCACCCTCAGTGCCGACCTCGTCGTCGACGCCTCCGGCCGCGGCTCCCGCGCCGCTCAGTGGCTCGTCGACCTCGGCCTCCCGAAAGTCACCGAACGGGAGGTCAACGCCGGCGTCACCTACGCCACACGCCTCTACAAGGCCCCGGCCGGCACCGGCAGCGACTTCCCGCTGATCAATGTGCAGGCCAACCCCGCCAACCCGCCTGGCCGGGGGGGCATCATCCTGCCCATCGAGAACCGCCGGTGGCTCGTCACCCTGGGCGGCACCCGTGGCGGCGAACCCACGGCCGACCCGGACGCCTTCGTGCCCTTCGCCCTGAGCCTCGGCGACCCCGTCATCGGTGAACTCATCCGGAACGCCGAGCCCGTCAGCGACATCCTCACCACCCGCAGCACCGCCAACCACCGCCGGTACTACGAGAAGATGAAGCGCTGGCCGGACGGCTTCACCGTCCTCGGTGACGCCGTCGCCGCCTACAATCCCGTCTACGGGCACGGCCTGACCGTAGCCGCCCAGGGCGCCGTCGCCGTGCGGGACGTCCTGCGCTCCGCCGCCATCACCGCCCCCGGCACCGCGCGCCGTCTCCAGCGCGCGGCCTCGCGCCCCGTCGCCGCCGCCTGGGACCTGGCCGTCGGGCAGGACGCCTTCTACCCCGGCGCCACCGACGCCCCGCCCACCGCCGTGGAGAGGTTCCTGGCCCGCTTCGTCGACCGGGCTGTCGCCACCGGAGCCCGGAACCCGCGCGCCATGGGCGCCCTGCTGGACGTGATGAGCATGGAGAAGCCGGCAACCCGTCTCTTCTCGCTGGACATGCTCCTGCCCATGCTCGTCGGCCCGAAGAAGCGGCACCTGCAGGGGCCGCCCCTGACCGAGGCGGAGCGGAAGGCCGCCGTCCGCTGACCCGAGGGGCGCCTCGCGCGGGGAGCCCGTGCCGAAAGCCGTCTTCTCCGGGCGAACGATGACGTCACAGGCCGTACCCCGGCCAAGCCGGTATTCCTCGCTCGGGGTACGGCCGGTCGCTGCCGCCGCTCGCGGCACTGGATACTCGTTCCGTCACATGATCGGCTCGGTGTGCGGCGGTTGCCGTGCCCTGCCCGCCTCGGAGGAAGGTCCCAGCGTGTTCCAGGAAACCCCCATCTTCAACCGGCTCGTCGCAGAGCGCGGTGATGTGCCCGCGCAGGCTCGTGGTGAGGCCGACCGCGTACGCCACGAGCTGACGCAGGTCCTGCCCTCCGCACCCTGGCCTGCCGCCCACCTGCCCCGGCAGCAGCCGCAACTGCCCGGCGGGGGCGCGTCCGCCACTCTCTTGTGAGCCGTGCCCGGGCAGGGCGGCCGGCCTCGCAAGGGGACCCGCGCACACACCGGACCACAACGGCCCGCCGGAGGATCCGGCGGGCCGTCAGGCGGCGTTGCCCCCGGGAGATCAGAGCTGGAGCGACTTGGTCTGCAGAAATTCCATGAGGCCGTGCTCGCCGAGCTCCCGGCCGACGCCTGACTGCTTGTAGCCGCCGAAGGGCGCGAGCGGGTTGTAGGCGCCGCCGTTGACCGTCACCTGGCCGCACGCCATCGAACGCGCGAAGGCGACGGCCCGCTGCTCGTCGGCCGCCCAGACGGACCCCGCGAGGCCGTAGTCGGAGTCATTGGCCATGCGCAGGGCGTCCTCCTCGTCCTCGTACCGCAGGAAGGAGAGCACGGGACCGAAGATCTCCTCCCGGGCAATGCTCATCTCGGGGGTGACGTCGGCGAAGACCGTAGGACGGACGTAGTAGCCCTTGTCATGTCCGTCGGGGACCTCGGAGCCGCCCGCGACAAGACGGGCGCCCTCCGCCAGGCCCCGGCGGATGTGGTCGCGGACCTTCTCCTGCTGGGTGCGGCTGGCGACCGGGCCCAGACGGCAGCCGGGATCGGCCGGGTCCCCTGGAGGAAAGGCGGCGATCTCCGCGACGGCGATGCGAACGGCCTCTTCGTAGTCATCGGCGTGGACCAGCGTACGCGTCAGCGCGTTGCAGGACTGCCCCGCGTTGCGGACGACGTCGGCGACATTGGCGCGGACAGCCTGTGCGAGGTCCGCTCCGGGAAGGATGACGTTGGCGGACTTGCCGCCGAGTTCCAGGGCGACACGCTTGACAGCGGCGCCGGCGACAGAACCGATGTGCCTGCCGACGGCCGTGGAGCCCGTGAACGAGACCATGTCGACCCCGGGATGGCGTACCAGCGCCTCCCCGGCTTCGGTTCCCGTGCCGGTGACGAGATTGAAGACCCCCTCGGGGATGCCCGCGGCCGCGACGCACTCCGTGAACAACTGGGCCGACAGGGGGGTCAGTTCCGCGGGTTTGAGGACCACCGTGCAGCCTGCGGCGAGGGCGGGGACGACCTTGCAGACGATCTGGTACAGGGGATAGTTCCACGGAGTGATCGCACCGACGACACCGACGGGCTCCAGCAGGACGAGCGAGTTACCCGTCCGCTGCTCGAAGGCGAAGTCCGCCGCGAGCTCGGCATGCAGGCGCGTCACGGCGACCGGCAGCCCGGCCTGCACCCTGCGGGAGAATCCGATCGGGGTGCCCACCTCCGCTGTGATGAGCGAAGCCATCCGGTCCTGGCGCAGGGCGAGTTCGCCGGACAGCGCCATCAGTAACCCGGCACGGCGGGCGGGCGCTGTGGACGCCCAGCCCGGCAGTGCCGATCGCGCCGCGTCGACCGCGGCGTCGACGTCCGCGGCGGAACCGGCCGGAACGGTCCCGATGACCTCTTCGCTGGCCGGGTTGAGCACATCGATCGCACCGGTTCCGGCCGCAGGCCGCCAGTGCCCTCCGATGAACACCTTGTCGTACGCAGTCACCAGCGTCCTCCTCCATAGCTCCTGCCCACCGCGGGTGGACCGGCCGTCACGATCAGCATGACGGCACTGTCGCACACCCGGCCCCTGGCCCACGGGCCGGGCCTCGCCGTCCTCGCTCCGGGCGCCCGCGCAGCCGTGAGCGCGCGTCACATCGTGAGCGCGCCGCTCATGCGCGCCTTGCCCTGGCGTTCGGTCAGCCGGGAGCCGGACTCGCGCCGGGCGGCGCGGCGCAGCAGCGGGACGGCGAGCAGGAAGCCGGCGACGGCCCAGCCGGCCAGCACCAGCGCGACCGTCGGCAGCTGCCAGGAGCCGGACGGCTCGGCGGCCCGCGCGGCGTCCGGCAGCAGAGCCGAGCGCACGCCCTGCGCCATCCACCGGAGCGGGAAGACGGACGCCACGTCCCGCACCGCCGCCGGCAGCCGGCCGATCGGGAACATCGCCCCCGAGGTCACCAGCAGCGCCATCACGGGCAGCATGATCATCGCCAGCGCCTCACGGGCGTTGGGCAGCACGGCGCCGATGGCCGCGCCCAGCGGTACGACGGCGAGCAGACCGAGGGCGATGACCCATACCAGCGTCAGCCAGCCGCCGGGGCTGTGCGGCAGCGGCCCGTCCACGAACAGCGCGGCGGCGCCCAGCAGGACGGTGATGCTGCCCATCGCCATGCCGACGATCAGCACGGACTTGGCGACCAGATAGGCCGGTATGCCGCCGGGCGTGGCCCGCAGCCGCAGCAGGGTGCCCTCGTCGCGCTCGGTCACCAGGATCTGCGGGAGGCTGAGCAGTCCCACCTGGAACAGCAGATAGGCGGCGAACCCGGCGATCGTCAGGTGCGCGGCGGGGATACGGGTGCCGGGCAGGTCGTCGTGGATGAAGGAGGCGACCATCAGGGCGACCGCCACATTGCTGAGGTGGCTGGCCAACTCCTTGCGGTTGCGCAGGAGATGACGTACCTCGATACCGCCGCGCCGCAGCCCGGCCTGCCATGCGCGCAGCCGCCGGCCGCGGGCACGGCCCGGCCCCGCGGCGTCGGCAGCCCCGCCGGCAGCCCCTTCCGTCGCGCCCCGCGCGGTCCTGTGCCGCACCGCCGCTGTCATGTCCGTCTCCCTCATGCGGATCGTTCGCTCCCCGTCCCGGCGCCCGCCAGGGCTCTGTTGCCGGCCGTTTCGGTGTTCGCGGCGCTCCGGGCGCCCGTGGGGCCGCCGCCGTGCTCGTGCACCATGTGCAGATAGGTGTCCTCCAGCGTCGGGCGGCGGACCTCCAGGTCGGCGATCGGCCCGTCGGCCTCGCGGTGCAGCTCCCAGACCAGCAGGGAGGGATCCGCGGTGTGCTCGCGGCGCGCAGTGCCGTCCGGTGCCGTCCAGCGGACCTCCGCCCGGGCGGCGGCCCGCCGGGCGAGCTCGGCGGGTGTGCCGCAGACCCGGATACGGCCGTTGACCAGCATCGCTATCCGGTCGGCGAGACGCTCGGCCTCGGCCAGGTCATGGGTGGTCAGCAGGATGGTGACCCCCTCGTCGCGGGCCAGCCGCTCGACCAGGTCGTGGAACTCGCGCCGCGCCTCGGGGTCGAAGCCCGTGGTGGGCTCGTCCAGGAAGAGGAGCTCGGGGCGGCCGACGATGCCGAGCGCGACGTCGACGCGCCTGCGCTGGCCGCCGGACAGCTGGTCGACCCGGTGCCGGGCGCGGTGGGTGAGACCGACCAGCTCCAGCAGCTCTTCCGGGTCGCGCGGATCGGGGTAGTACGTCGCGAAGTGCCGCAGCAGCTCGGCGACCTGCCAGCGGTGGTGGTCGCGCCACGACTGGAGCACCAGGCCGATCCGGCCGCGCCAGGCGTCGCCGGCGTGCGCGGGATCCTCGCCGAGGACCCGGACCTCGCCGGCCGAGCGCTGCCGGAAGCCCTCCAGGATCTCGACGGTGGTGGTCTTCCCGGCGCCGTTGGGGCCGAGCAGGGCGAAGATCTCCCCGCGGTGGATGTCCAGGTCGACGCCCCGGAGCACCTCGGTGCCGCCGTACGACATCCGCAGCTGCCGTGCGGAGACGACCGGTTGGCGGGAGCCGGCGGCCGGGGTGGGGGTGCTGGTCATCGGCTCGCCTCCGCGTGCTGCTGTTCGGGGGCCGTCTGCCGCGCCGCCGCGGGGCCCGCGCCCTCGACGATGGCGCGGAGAGCGGCGACATGTCCTTCGAAGGCGGTGCGCCCGCGGGCCGTCAGCCGCACCCGGGTACGGCGTTTGCGCCCGCCGCCCTCCTTGCGGATCTCCAGATACCCGGCCTCCTCCAGGGTGTGCAGCTGCTTGGAGAGCGCGGAGTCGCTGAGCGAGAGGCTGTCGCGGATGAACGCGAAGTCGGCCCATTCCGTGGCGGACAGCAGGGCCACGACCGACAACCGGGTGGAGGGATGGATCAGTTCGTCGAAGCCCGTGGGGGTGCTCATGGGCCCGCCTCCTCGTGAACGGCCTGGGTGGCCTGGCCGCGCAGCGCGCGTTCCCGGAGCGGGCTGACCGCCCAGCGGTTCGCCGGTCCCGTGAAGAGGAGGAACACGGTGACTGAGGCGGTGGCCGTGATCAGGCTGGGGCCGGGCAGGGCGAGTGACTCCGCCAGGTGGTCGGAGAGCAGGATCGTGCCGCCGGTGAGGCACCCGCCCGCGATGAACGTGGCGCAGCTGCGCCAGCTGTACCGGGAGCGGTGCAGCCGCATCCGGGTGCGGCGGCTGTAGACGACGGCCAGGGTGCTCAGGGTGCCGACATAGGCGGCGAGCGTCACCCACAGCCCCCACGGCGGGAGCTTGAGTCCCATGCCGGCGAGGAAGACCCACATGATCACGGCCGTCACGTAGGTCGCCTTGGGATCACCGTGCGCGCATCGCTCGACCTCGTCGTACACCCGCTCCTGCGGCACCCGGATCCGCTGAAGATCCTGCCAGGCCCGCTCGGCATCCACCGATGTGGTCATGCCGTCGCCTCCCCGAAGACGTTGCTGGACCGCCGGGGCGCGTCGGACCGGAACCAGGCCGGACCGCCCCCGCGTTTACTTGCCTACTGGGAAAGTTAGCGCCGTGTTTCCCAACAGGCAAGTCGAAACGGCATCCGCCGGCGATCGAGGTCGGTGACCGCCCCGACCGCTCGGTGAGACCTCGACGGACACGCCTGTGTTCCCCGCTCCCGGGAACGCGCCCCCCGTCCTCCTCGCGGCGGCCCTGGTCCTGGCCGCCGCCCTCGGCCGGCAGTACCGGCAGGACAGGGCCGTCGTGCAGCTCTTCGTCAACAGGTCACACGGAGCACCCGGGTCCCGGAGCCCGGCTGGACCTGAACCGGGTGCGACTGACGCTCGGCGGCCGGCAGGTGAGCGGCGTCGGCGCCCTCTGAAGGGATCAGGTCAGGACGAGTTCCAGTACGGTGACGGAGAGCGGCGGCACGGTGCTGGTGAAGGACGCTGCCGCGCCGGTGACGGTACTGGTCCTGGGCACCAACGTGTCCGGTGCCGTCAGCGTGTTGGTGGCGGTGCGCGAGGGGCCGGTCAGGACCGTCGCGGTGGCCTGCCGCTCGACGCCCTTGGCCAGCCCCTTCAGTTCGACCGGCACCTTCACCTTCTGAGTCCCGCAGTTGACGACCGCGAGGTAGACGCGGTTCCCGGAGCGGGTGGCCACGGTGGCGAGGCCGGGCAGCGCCCGCGCGGCGGCCGGCAGCACCGCGGTGCCGAGCCTGCTCGTCAGCATGTGCTGGGCCCAGTAGCTGGGCGACACATAGCTGGTGAGGTTGTCGTAGGCGATCAGGTTGGTGGCCCAGCTGTTGTTCTTGACGTGGGAGAAGAGCGGCGCGTAGCACTCCATGAGGACCTGGTCGGAGTTGCGGATCAGTCCGGCCAGCCAAGCGGCGTCGCCGAGCGCCGCGTCGAGGTCGGGTGTGGGGCGGCCCTCCTGCGCGGCCCACTCTCCGACGAACACCTTCGTCGAAGCGCGGTCCCGGTTGTCGTACTTGTGGGTGGAGGCCTGGGCGGCGGACGGTGCGAGGTAGTAGTGCTCGTCGATCAGGTCCGGCGTGCGGCTCGTCACGGACGTCGTGGCGATCAGCTTCAGATGCGGGTACTTCGCCTTGATCGCGTCGTGGAAGGCCGCGAACCGCTCGTCGTACGATCCCGAGGAGTCGAGCCAGTCCTCGTTGCCGATCTCCACGTACTCCAGCGGGAACGGCTCCGGATGCCCGTCGGCGGCACGTCGTGCGCCCCAGGTGCTGGTGACGGGACCGGTGACGTACTCGATCTCGTCGAGTGCGTCCTGGACGAACGGCTTGAGCGCGTCGCCGGTGACGTGTTCGCCCTTGAGCGAGTAGCCGGCGTAGACGGCGAGGACCGGCTGGGCGTGCAGGTCCTCGGCCCATTGCAGGTATTCGAGGAGTCCGAGCCCGTCCGTGGACCAGTAGCCCCAGGCGTCGTCCATGTGGCCGGGGCGCTCCCAGACCGGGCCGATGGTGTTCTTCCAGTGGAACCGTGTCGCGACCGTGTTGCCCTCAAGGAAGTTCCCGCCGGGGAAGCGCAGGAACTTCGGTTTCAGCGCGACCAGTTTGTCCATCAGGTCGACGCGCAGGCCGTTGGGGCGGTTGCGGTAGGTGGGCGGGAAGAGGGACACGTGCTGGAGCCACAGGGTCTCGCCCGCGGCGGCGGGGTCGGCCGTGGTGACGGTCAGCCTCGCGTCACCGGTCACGGGGGTGCGCGCGCCGGTGCGCAGGGTCAGCTCGAACGGGCGGCCGGGGAAGGCGGTGCCGATGCGGGGCACGCGGGCGGACGCGTACACCGTCCTGCCGTCCGCGGACTCGATGGCCACCGTGAGCGGGCCGATGCGCCGTGACGCCTTGGCGAACAGCCGGGCGGTGTAGGTGGTCGCGGGCCGCACCGGTATGCCCCAGAAGCCGTCGTTGGCGACACCGGCCCGGCTTCCGGCCCCCGTGCCGCTCGGCAGCACGACCTTGAGGGAGCGGTCGAGCGCGGCGTTGAGCGGGGTGGCGGTGTCGAGTGCGAGGGTCGTCCCGCCGACGGCGGACCAGTGGACGGGCGTGGTGTCGCTGGCCATCATGGAGCGGTTCTGCACCAGTTCGGCGTAGATGCCTCCCTCGCCGGAGTGGTTGATGTCCTCGAACATCAACCCGGGCAGGACGGGGGACACGGCGTGCGCGGGGTGGGCGACGTCCACGCTCAGCAGCGGCGTCGTGGTCTCCACCGGGACCCCGGCCAGCGCCGCGACCTGCTCGGGGGTGAGGGCGGCCGGGAACATCCTCACGTCGTCGATCAGGCCGTGCCACGGGTCGACGTGCCCGCTGCCGTAGAGCGCACGGCCGATGGCGGTGTCGCCGCTGCCGGCCCAGCCCGCGGTGTAGGCGGTCTCCCCCTCCAGCACGCCGTTGACGTAGAGGCGGATGACGCCGGCGGCCGGGTCGCTGACGCCGGCCAGGTGGGTCCAGGTGCCGGTGGCGGGCGCCGAGGCGGCGGCCGCCACCGCGGCACCCTGCGGGGCGTCCGAGCCCAGCCGGGCGAAGGCGAAGGTGCCGGTGTCGTCGCGCAGTCCCAGGTAGAAGGAGCTGACGACCTTGCCGTCGACGCTGACGGCGGTCTGGTAGCCGCCGAGTCGGGCGAGGTTCACCCAGGCGCCCACCGAGAACGCCTTGGAGGTGTCGAGGGCCGGCCCGGACGCAGTGGCGTTGCCGCCCCCCGTGAGGCTCAGGCTGTGGGCGCCGGTCTTGCCGGTGCCCCAGCCGGCCGCGCCCTGGAGCGTCGCGGTGCGACCGTTGCCGGAGGAGTCGGCGGCCGCGGTGCCGGAGCCTTCGTCGAAGGTCCAGTGGGCGGCTGCGGCGGGAAGGTCCGCGGCGGTGGCGCTCGCGGTGGTGCCGGCGAGGGGGGCGGCCCCGGCGGGGGTGGCGGCGAAGGTCCCGGTGAGGGAGGCGGCGCCCAGGACGGTGAGGACGGTTCTGCGGGGCACTCCGGCTTCTGAAGGCATGCGGCTCATTCCTTTGTGACGGACCGTTGCACAGCCGATCTCGTTCGATATATCGGACATCGATCGATACTCCGAGCAGCAGGGATCTTAGGGTGTCGGCGGGACCCGTCAACACCCCCTGTACGGCGGTCGTCGGGGAGAGCGTCGGCGGCGCTCCGGCCGCGCGTGGAATTCGACACAATTCCTCCCATTGAGGGGGATGAATGCGTAAAGGTGGTTCTTCAGTGCCGGTTGCAATCCACCGGTAACCAGCGGCATGGGAGAAGCGTTTGATCACGGCACGCAAGCGACACACCGGACTGACGGCCGCGGCCGGCGTACTCGGCGGCGTACTCGCGCTGACGGCCTTCGGCGGCACCGGCTACGCCGCCACCGGCGGCAACGGCGCCGGGAACCAGCCGGCGCAGCCGGGGGCGCACCAGGCGGACGCCCAGGACGCTTCCGACGCCCGAATAAAGATCACACCCGGGCAGGGTGCCTACGGCGTCGGGGTCGACAGCAGCGTCAGCGTCACCGTCCGTGACGGCAAGCTCACCAAGGTGACCATGACCGCCGTCGCGACCGGTGCCGAGGTCCCGGGCACCCTGTCCGCGGACGGCACCTCCTGGAAGCCGGACGGGCAGCTGGAGCGGGCCACCAAGTACCAGATCGCCGCGGAGGCCGAGGACGCCCAGGGCCGCGCTGCCGGCGAGAACGCCGCGATCTCCACGGTGTCCCCGGCCAACGACTTCATCGGGCACGTCTCCCCCGAGGACGGCTCGACCGTCGGCGTGGGCATGCCGGTGACGGTCACCTTCGACAAGGCGGTCGGCGACAAGGCCGCCGTGGAGTCGGAGATCCAGGTCAGCTCCAGCAGCGGGCAGCGGGTCGTCGGCCACTGGTTCCACGACGACCGCCTGGACTTCCGCCCCGAGCACTACTGGCAGCCCGGCTCCACCGTCACCGTCAGGCTCACCCGCCACGGCATCCAGAAGACGGTCACGTTCAAGATCGGCCGGAGCCAGATCAGTACCGTCGACGCCAGGACGAAGCAGATGACCGTCGTACGGGACGGCAAGCCGATCCGGACCATCCCGATCTCGTCCGGCAGCCCCGAGCACCCGACGTACAACGGCCGGATGGTCATCTCCGAGAAGTTCAGCCACATCCATATGAACGGTGCGAGCGTCGGCCTCAGGACGAAGGACGGCAAGCCCGCCTACGACATCAAGGCCGTACCGCACGCCATGCGCCTGACCGACTCGGGCACGTTCATCCACGGCAACTACTGGGCTGCCGACTCGGTCTTCGGCAAGGTCAACACCAGCCACGGCTGCGTGGGCCTGAAGGACGTCAGGGGCGGCGGCGACGGCGACCAGCCCGCCGCCTGGTTCTTCGACAACTCGATGACCGGTGACGTCGTGGTCGTCAAGAACTCCGAGGACAAGACCGTGCCGGCGCCGGACAACGGCCTCGGCGACTGGAACATGCCGTGGAGCGCGTGGGTCTCGGGCAGCGCGACCCGCTGACCCCGCGCACTCCTCAGGAGCGGGCCCCGGCGGCGCTCGGAGTGCGCGGGGGGACGGTCACCGCTTCGGTGATGCGTCGCGCGATCGCACGCCTGTGCCGCTGGAGGTAGAAGTGGCCGCCGCTGTGCAGGTGGGGACCGCTGAAGCGTTGTGTGTGCCCGGCCCAGGCGGCGAGCCGCGCGCGTTCCACCAGGTCGTCCTCGGTGCCCCCGAAGGCGGCGAGCGGGACGGGCAGCGGCTCGCTGTCCGGGACCGGGCGCCAGGTGTCGACGAGCGCGAAGTCGTTGCGGAAGACCGGCCCGAAGGCCTTCCAGAGGCGCGCGCTGTCGAGGACCTTGTCCGGCGTGCCGCCCACTGACCGCAGCCAGTCGCGCAGTTCGGCGTCCGTCCATTCGTGGCGGCCCCGGGAGGCCGTCGCCGCGCGCTCGCGGGGAGCCCCGCGCGAGGACAGCCCGGCCCACAGCGGGAGCGGCCGCTCCTCCTCCACGAGGCGGCGCGTCAGCTCGTATGCGACCAGTGCGCCCATGCTGTGCCCGAAGAAGGCGAACGGCCGGTCCATCCACGGCTCCAGCTCGCCGAGGAAGTAGTCCACCAGGCGGTCGCAGGTGCCGATCAGCGGGCGGCCGAGGAGCCTGCCCCGCCCCGGGGCGTCGACGAGGCACAGCTCCCAGTCGGCGGGGAACTCCCGCTCCCAGCCCAGGTAGAGCCGGTGGGAGCCGCCGGCGTGGTGGAAGAGGAAGAGGCGCACCGCCGCGTCCGGCACCGGCCGGGGGACCGTCACCGGCCCGCGCGCGGTGGGGAGCCGCGGGATGGGGGTGGCCGCCCGGTCGGCGCTGGACGTCTGCTGCACGGTGCCGCGGTCCTCTCCTTCTGTTCCTTCTGTCAGGCGTTGCCGGCGTGGACCGGCTGTCAGGCGTTGCCGGCGGACACCCGTTCCGCTGTGGCCGGGCGGCCTTCGACGAGACGCGCCAGCTCCTTGCGGTCCACCTTGCCGTTGCGGCTCAGCGGCAGCGCATCGAGGACCACGCAGCGGCGCGGGATCTTGAATTCCTCCAGTTGGTCCTGCATCCGCTCCAGCACCTCGTCGGCCGCGAGGTCCGTGACCACGGCCAGGAGAGCGGTCTTCTTCCCCGACGGGGGCAGCACCGCGGCCGACACGACCTCGGGGACGCGGTGGGCGGCGGCCTCGACCTCGGTGGCGCTGACGCGGAAGCCCCGCTCCTTGTAGAGGTCGTCCCGTCGGCCGGAGAAGTACAGGTAGCCGTCCTCGTCCAGCCAGCCGTAGTCGCCGGTGCGCAGCTCGGGGAAGAGTCCGTCGCGGCGCGGGAACTTCTCCGCGTTGAGTTCGGGGCGGCGCCAGTAGCCGGCCATCACATGCGGTCCGCGCACCGTGATCTCGCCGATCTCGCCGTACGGCAGGGGGGCGCCCTCGTCGTCGACCACGACGACCTCGGTGCCGGGCAGCGGCAGGCCGCAGGATCCGGGCCGGTCCAGGTCCCCGTCCGGGGGCATGATCGTCGCCCGCTTGCATTCGGTGAGGCCGAACATGACCTGGCCGCGCAGACCGGGTATCGCGCTGCGCAGCGCGTTGAGGGTATCGGTCGACAGAGCCGCTCCGGTGTTGGTGACCAGACGCAGCGCGGGGCGGCGGGCCGCCCGCTTGACGAGCCAGGCCAGCGACTCGGCGACGGAGGGGACCGCGGGCAGCACCGTCGCACCGCTGTCCAGCAGGTTGCGCAGGAGGGCCGGCCCCGCCTCCGCCGCGCTGCCCAGGACGACGTGGGCCCCGCTGAGGGCCGCGAGGTAGAGCTGGTAGAGGCCGTAGTCGAAGGAGAGCGGCAGGGGGCAGTAGACGACGTCGTCGGGTCGGTACGCGAGGACCTGCTGGATGGCCTGGGCGGCGAACAGCACCTGCTGGTGCGTACTCACGACCGCCTTGGGCGCCGACGTGGTGCCCGACGTGTAGATGAGGGAGACGGGGTCCACCGCCAGGGGGGCGCCGGCGGCGGACTCCGGGGGCTCGGGTGCGTCGTCGGAGCCGAACGCGACCGTGGCGGCGTCGGCGGCGGAGACGGCCGTGATGCCCCGGTCCCGGGCGGTGTCGAGCACCGCGGGGTCGGCGCCCACGACGAGGGCCGGCTCGCAGTCGTCGAGCACGTGCTCCAGCGGTGCGCCGACGACCTGCTCGTGCAGCACCGTGTACACGGCGCCGGCCCGCGAGGCGGCGTAGACCAGGGCGGGCGTGAGGGTGCCGGGCGGGAGGGAGAAGACGATCCGGTCGCCGCGCGCGACGCCCCGCGCGCGCAGCCAGGAAGCGAGGCTGAGGCTCGCCCGCCGCAGTTCGCCGTACGTCACGGTCGCGTCGAGGCGTGTGACGGCGGGACGGTCGGGCGACCTCCCGGCCGCCGCGTCCAGCAGGTGGTGGAGCAGGGTGGGTTGAGACATGTGGTCAGTCCTTGCCGGGATACGGGTGGTCAGGGGCTGGGGATCGCTCCCAGCTGGGAGAGGAGGCCGAGGCCGTCGGAGAGCACCCAGTACTCGGCCAGCTTGCCGTCCCGCAGCCGGACGATGGACATGCCCGTGTAGCGCACCGGGGTGCCGGGGGCGACGGTGGCGGTGGGCGCGCCGCCCGCGTACCTGCCGGTGACGGTGTACCCCCCGGCCACGTAGTCGCCGTCGCGCAGCGGGCCGGGGTCCGTGGTGAAGCGGACGTCGTGGAGCAGGGTCCGCACGGCACGGACCCAGTCGAGGAGCCCGTCCCTGGTGGTGATCCGGTTGGAGTCGGGGAAGCCGAGATAGCGGGCGAGTTCGGCACTGTGCACGACGAAGTCGTCGGCGATGAAGTCCGGGGTGTCCGCGAAGTCGACCTCGCCGTTCCACAGGTCCACGAACCGTTCGAAGAGGACCTTCCCGAGATCCGTCTCCGGGCTGCCGAGGGGGCTCATGCCGTCTTCTCCTTCGGGGCCGCCGGCTCCGCGGCCGGCACGTCGTGAGACACCGTCACCCGTACGCCGACGAGCAGCGGGAGGACCGCCAGGGCGCAGACACCGCAGATCACGCCGATCACGCCGAACGAGACGCTGTTGTCGAGGAGGGCGGCCGCGAGGCTGGTGGCCAGCATCATCCCGGTGTACTGCGCGGAGCCGTTGAGGGCCAGCGCCGTGCCGCGCATCTCCGGCCGCAACTCGCTGACCAGGGCGTTGAGGGCGGGCTGGCCGACGCCGACGGCGGTGCCCCACGTGATGAACACGACGAGGACGACGGCGAGGTGATGTCCGATCAGCGGTACGGCGCTGACTCCGCCGGCCGCCACCAGTGCCGCCACCACGAGGACCCGGCGCTTGCCCAGGCGGTCGGCGATCCGGCCGCCGAGGAGGGCGCCGGCCATGCTGCCCGCTCCGGATCCCATGATCGCGAAACCGGTCTGTGCCTCGTTGAAGCCGAAGCGCTCGGCGAAGAAGATGCCGATGTTGGAGAACATCCCGTACAGGGCGGCGCTCCACAGCAGGGTCGAGCCGAGGACGCACAGCAGCGCGGGCGTGGTGACGGCGCGGCGGATCATGCCGAGGTAGGCCGCGACCGGGTTGCCGGACCCGCCCTGCGCCGGCGCCTTCGGCGCGACGGCCGGCAGGAGGGCGAGGACCGTCACGTAGACGGCGGCCGCGACGACGGCCACGGCGACGAACGCGGCACGCCAGTCCAGCAGGTACGCGAGGTAGGAGCCGAGCGGTACGCCGAGCACGGTGGAGCTGAGCAGTCCGGCCACGACGATGCCCATGACCTTGCCGCGCCGCTCGAAGGGGAAGTTCTCGGCGATCAGCGCGTACACACTGGGCATGATCATGGAGGAGCCGAGGCCGGCCAGGGCCCGGGTGGCGAGGACGAAGGTGAAGTCGCTGCCGAGGCTGGTCAGGACGTTGGCGACGGCGAACAGCACCAGACCGGTGCACAGGATCCGGCGGCGTCCGATCCGGTCGGACATGGCGCCGCACAGCGGTGCCACGACGGCGAACAGCAGAGCGTAGGCGCTGACGAGCAGGCCGCCGGAGCGGGCGGCGGTGTGGGTGTCGGACGCGATCTCGGGGATCAGCGGGACGGTGATCATCGAGTCGAGCCCGACGAGGAACGCGCTGCACACGGCGATGGCCAGGACGCGTCCCGGCAGCGCTGAGCGGGTGGGTTCGGGGGTGGGCATGCGAGATTTCCTTCTGGTCGCTTCTGTGGGGGGGGACTGATCAGGTGAGGACCGGCACGCTCGGCGCCGGGTCCGGGCGTGCGGCGACGCGGCGGGCGGCGGCCGGCGGCACCACGGCGGTGCCGACGGCACGGCAGACCAGCACCGGCTCGGCCGGCGTCTCCGCCCGGGTGGCCCCGAGGTCGTACCGGGACACGACGGTCTTGTGCGCGGTGAACTCGACGGTCCGGCGCAGCCGGCTGCGGCCGCGCAGCCGTGCGGTGGCCTCGATGTAGTCGCCCGGGGACACCGGGGCGAGGAACTCGACGTCCCGGTATCCGGTGAGCAGCCCCTCGTCTCCGTCGGTCTTGATGGTGATCTCGGTGACCAGGTCACCGAAGATCTGCAGCAGGCGGGCGCCGGACACCAGATGGCCGCCGTAGTGCGCGTCCTGCGGGCTCATCCGCACCCGAAGGGTGGCCGTGATCTCCTCCGGGTTCTCAGGCATTGCCATTCCTCGCATTTCCCATACCTGTTCGTAGCCGAGTGATGTTCCGTACGGCGGTTGTGGCGATCTGTTCTGCCTGGTGCCCGGTGGCTGCCGCGCTGCCGCCGCGGTCCTCTGCGAGGGCCACGGCGACGACGCAGGCCCCCTTGTGCGCGATGGACACCGTGATCGCGGCGAGCCCGAGCTCCTGCGCGTGGCGCGCGGCCGCGCCGGAGAGGCGGACGACCGGTGCCGAGCGGTCATCGCGCGCCACGCAGACCTGAGCCGGGCGGATGCCTCCGCCGAAGCCCGTCCCCAGGGCCTTCACGACCGCCTCCTTGGCGGCGAACCGGCCGGCCAGGAACTCCCGTTCCCGGCTGGGCGAGAGCGTCGCGGCGTACCCCAGCTCCTCGTCGGCGTAGGTGTGCCGGCGGAACCACTCGCGGGTGTTGAGCCGGTCCAGTTCGCCGAGGGCGAGGACATCGACACCGATGCGCATGCGGGCGTCCCGGGCTTCCGCTAGCCCGCGGTGCCGGTCGAGTGGAGCACGGCGAGGTGTCCGCTGCCGGACAGCGGGTCCACGTCGCACAGCACCACCAGGCGGTGGTCGCGCTGCCACTGCCGCCAGTGCCGGGCCAGGTCGAGCCAGACACTGGTGCAGTAGCTGCCCGGAGCGACGCGGTGGACCCGGGCCGTGCCGCCGAAGTCCCGCTCCTGGACCCAGGGGCCGGTGACCAGCAGGGTGTCCGGCCCGCCGGCGGCGAGTTCGCGCAGCCGGGCGAGGGTCGCCCCGGCGTCGTCGGACGACTCGACGGTGTCCGCCTGGAGTCCTTCACCGTTCTTCAGGAGCAGGAGCACTCCGGAGTCGGTGAGTTCGCCGGAGTCCACGAGCGGGTGCGGGGTGGGCAGCGTCGTCTGCTCCAGGACGGCGAGCGCGGCGCTCCGGGAGCGGCCCCCGCGCTGGTAGGCGGAGATGATCCGCAGCGCGGTGAAGGGGGCCGCGAGACCCTGCTCGCTGATGGAGAAGCTCTGCGCCCCGCCGCCGAGCCGCATGTTGAGGTGGGAGGCGACGGCCGTGAACGGGTGGACGTCGGGCAGCGCGTGGGTGACGACGACCAGGTCGGCCGTGGCGCCGCTGAGCTCCTCGCTCTGGACGAGGCGGTCCACGAGGTCCTTGTGGAACACGTTCCGGCCGCTGCGCAGCCGCTGCTCGTCCACGGTGGCGCCGAACGGCTCGGCCAGGTCGCGGTAGAAGCCGAGTATGGCCGGGTCGTCGTGGAAGGGGCCGCCGTCCGGGGAGACGACGACGGACGACGCGGTGAGGGTCGTCATGCCGCTCACCGGTCCTGCAGCTGCGGCTCGGGGCTGACGCGCGCCAGGTAGGCGGTCAGGGTGCCGATGGACTGGAAGTCCTCCATGTCGAGGTTCTCGGGGTCGATGACGATGCCGAGGCTGTCCTCGAGGAACATCAGCATCTCCATGACCGAGGTCGAGTCCAGGTGGAGGTCTTCGAGGAGCCGGGTGTCCTCGGTCAGGCCGGTGATCTCGCGCTCCAGTACGTCACTGAGGGCGGCCTCGACCTGGGCGACGATCTGCTTGTCCACGAGTGGACTCCTTGGTGTGAGAGGGGCGGGGTTCAGAACGCGACGAGCTGCTGCTTGCCGAGCAGGTCGTCGAGGGTGTCGCGGCGCCGCACCAGGTGGGCGGTGCCGTCGTGGACCATGACCTCGGCGGGGAAGCCATGGCTGAGGAACAGGCCGGGTGAGGCGGAGGGCCCGTACGCGCCCGAGCGCTCGACTCCGATGAGGTCGCCCGGGGCGACCTCGGGCAGCGCCACCCGCTTGCCGATCACGTCGTTGGGCGTGCACAGCGGCCCGGTGACGGTGTAGGTGCGGTCCGGCTGCTCGGCGTACCGGGTCAGGGAGCGGATCGGGAAGTTGCGCTTCACGAAGCTGCCCACGCCCACGGCCGCCATGTGGTGGTTGGTACCGCCGTCGGCGACGACGAAGTGTTCCCCCATGGACTCCTTCACCTGCAGTGCCCGGGTCACATAGGTGCCGCAGGGTGCGGTGAGGTAGCGCCCGAGCTCGTTGATCAGGCGGCAGTCCGGGTGGTCGCGGTGGAACTCCGTCACGGCTTCGTTGATGCCGGCCGTGAGCGCGTCGGTGTCCAGGGGCGTCTCGTTGTCGAAGTACGGGACGCCGAAGCCGCCGCCGAAGTCCACCGTGTGCAGCGGGATTCCGGTCTCGGCGGACAGTTCCCGTGCCGTCGCGAGGATTTCGCGCGTGTTGTGGACCAGGTCCTCGTGGTGGAGGAAGCGCGTGCCCATGTAGGCGTGCAGTCCCGTGACGTCCACGTGGCGCAGGCTCTTCAGCAGGTCCCGGGAACGGCGCACCTGAGCGACGTCGATGCCGAACTGGCGGGGCTTTCCGCCCATGGCGAGCCCGGATCCCTTGGTGTGGAAGTCGGGGTTGATCCGCAGCATCACCGGTGTCCTGCCCCGGCCCGTCCGCGCCGTCAGGTCGTCGAGCACCTGGAGTTCGTCGAGCGACTCGCAGATGACCGCGTGCAGCCCGGCGGCGACGCAGGCCTCCAGCTCGGCCCGGGTCTTGCCCGGCCCGAGGAAGATGGTGTTCTCCGGTGCGACGCCGGCCCGCCGCGCCGTCTCCAGCTCGGCCAGCGAGGAGACCTCCGCTCCGGCGCCCAGCGACCCGAGCAGGCCGATGACACTGATGTTGGGGTTGGCCTTCAGGGACAGGAAGATGTCCACCGCGGGGTGCAGCCGGTCCCGCAGCCCCTGGTACGTGTCGCGCAGTACGTCCGCGTCGTAGACGTACAGGGGTGTGCCGAACTCGGCGGCGATGTCCGAGACCGGCACGCCCTGCACATGGAACTCGCCGGTGCTCATGCTGCCTCCTGTGCCGCGCCGGACGCTCGGTGGGTGACGACCATGGCCGCGAAGGTGGCGCCGAGGCCGACGGTCGCGAAGACGTAGGTGTGTCCGTCCCGCAGGCCGCCCGCGTCCCGCAGGGTCGTGTAGTTGAGGAACACGTCGGAGGCGAAGCAGTGGCTGTAGCGCCCGACGTTGTCGAGGAAGACGCGGGAGCGGTCGATGCCCAGCTCGGCGATGGTCTGCCGCCAGGACTGCAGGTTGACGTTGTGCGGGATGATCCGGTCGATGTCGTCCAGGGTCATGCCCGCCTGTTCGACGGCCTCGCGCACGACCTCGGCGAGGACCGGCGCGTAGACCGTGCTGACCTCAAGGGACTTCTCCTCGTCGAGGAGCATGGCGGCGGAGTACTCGCCCAGGGTGCGGGTGGTGTACGAGCGGACCGCGTCCCCGGCTCCGTCCAGGCCCACCAGGCAGGCGGCCGCGGCGTCCCCCATGATGGCGATGTCCGGGATCAGCTGGATCTTCGGTGAGTAGGCCTGTTCGCCGGTGACCACCAGGGCGCGGTCGCCCGGGCCGCCTTCTGCCCTGAGCAGCTGGCCGGCGGCATCGACCGCGGCCATGCCGCTCGCGCAGTTCTGCTGGCTCACCGCGAACGCCTCGGCGTGCTTGAGGCCGAGCCGGTTCCTGATCTCCTGGGCGGGATCGATGTGGGCCGGGGCCACCGCCTGCGTGGTGTGCGCGTAGACGACGTACCGGATGCGTTCGGCGACGCCCGGTCCGGCCACGATCCGGCGGGCGGCCGGCAGCACCACGTCGTACAGGGACAGTTCAGGGTCGAACCGGATCTCCTGCAGGCCGTGGATACGGCGGAAGAGACGGACCTTGGTCGGACGCAGCCGCAGGCGCTCCGCCAGCTCTTCGATGGGCACGACGCGGTCGGGAGCGAACGACTCCACGGCCTCAAGGGTCGTCAGGGGCGTCGTCGTCATCGATGGCACTCCAGGGTTCTCGGTCGGGCGGGCTGCGGGGCGCGGTGTACGCCGGTGCCGTTCACCGGGTGCCTCCTCGGTGGGTCAGGGCCAGGGCGGTGAACGTTGCGCCGGCGCCCACGCAGGCCATCAGGTAGTGGCGCCCCTCGACGAGCCGTCCGGCATCGCGCAGCGTCGTGTAGTTGACGAACGGGTCGGAGGCGAAGCAGTGGCTGTAGCGCGGGACGTTGTCCAGGAACACGCGGTCCAGGGAGACGCCCAGTTCGGCGGCGGTGTTGCGCCAGGCCAGCAGATTGACGTTGTGCGGGATGATCAGGTCGATGTCGTCCAGGGTCAGTCCGGCTTCGAGGACGGCCTGCCGCATCACGTCGGCGAGCACGGGTGCGTAGCTCTTCCCGTACAGGGCGGCCAGCTCGGGGGGCATGCCGACGAGCTGCGCGTACTCGCCCACGGTGCGCGAGGCGTGCGAGAGCACCGCGTCCCCCGGGCCGCCCGCCGAGAGCAGACACGCCGCCCCGGCCTCGCCCATGATCGCCGTGTTGGGCACGGTCCGGATCACGGGCGAGTGCGGCTTCTCCCCGGTCACGAGCAACGCCCGGTCCTCGGCGTCCCCGTCGCGCAGCAGCCGCACCACGACATCGACGGCTCCGAGGCCCGCGGCGCAGTTCTGCTGGCCGAGGGCGAAGGCCTCCGCGTGGTGCAGTCCCAGCGCGTCGCGGATGCCGGCGGCGAGGTCGGTGCCCGCGGGCGCGACCTCGTGGATGGCGTGCGCGTAGACCACATAGCGGATGCGGCGCGGGTCCGGCACCTGCTCGACCACCCGCCGGGCGGCCGGAAGGACGAGGTCGTAGAGGGATTCGGACGGGTTCTCGTGCAGCGTGTGCAGGCCGTGGACCTTGCGGAACAGGGACAGCTTGGCGCGGCTGAGCCCCAGCGGCCCGGCCAGGGCCTCGATGGTCAGCCGCCGGTCCGGCACATGGGACTCGACCCGCTCCAGGGAGCCGAGCGGTGCGCTCATCACGCGCTCACCCCGGCGGCGGTGCTCCCGGCGCCGGCGAGGACCGTGCCCAGCCAGTCGGCCAGCGCCTGTGCGGTCGTCGCCGAGTGCTCGGCCAGCATCGTGAAGTGGTCGCCCGGGACCTCCACGGTGGTGTCCGCCAGGTCCCAGCGGGGCAGGGCGTGCGCGCCGGACCGTTCGCCCGCCTGGATGAGCAGCGTGGGTACGCCGCCGCGCTGCGGCTGCCAGCCGTCGAAGACCCGGATGTAGCCGCCCATCGCGATGAGCCGGTCGTCATCCAGCCACTGGACGTTCTGCTCGTTCAGCATCTGGTCCGACACCATCGACAGGTCGTCCAGGTCCAACGGGCTGGCCAGGGTGTCGATCAGCACGACGGCGGCGGGGGCGGCCCCCTGCTCCTGGAGGCGCTGGGCCACGGCGTGCGCTATCCAGCCGCCGGTGGAGCGGCCGAGCAGGACCAGCGGCCTCCCGTCGGCGGCCTGCGCCGCTTCGCGGGCCAGGGCATCGGTCAAGGCCGGCAGTGACGCGGGGAGCGCTTCGCCGCCGGTGAATCCGGGCAGCGCCGGGACGGAGACGGCTCGCTCTCCCAGGTGGGGGAGCAACTGGTCGTACTCCTGCGGGCCGGAGATCGCGATCATGGACGGGAAGCAGACGACCAGGGGCTCGCCGGCCGGTCCGTCGGCCTTCGGGAAGGCCGGCAGCCGGTCCCCCTCCTCGAACGCGGGACGGATCCGGGAGGCGGCGACAAGGAGCTCCACCGCGTGCTCCAGGCGGCCGCCCTCGTGGGCGGTGCGCAGCAGCTCGGTCAGTGCGCTGGACGGGGCCGGTGCGGCCGCTCCCGGGGCGAGCGCGCCCATCTGCTCGTGGATGTGCGACGCCATGGCGTCCACGCTCGGGCGGTCGAAGACGACGGTGGCGGGCAGCTTCAGGCCGGTCTCCCGGTTCAGCGCGTTGCGCAGCTCCATCGAGGTCAGCGAGTCCATTCCGAGTTCGCGGAAGGGGGTCTCGGGCTCGATGGCGTCGGTGGTGTCGTGCCCGAGCACGGCCGCCACGATGTCCTGGACCGCGTCGACGACGGCGGCCCGGCGCCGGTCCTCGGGGAGGTGCGCGAGCTTGTCCCGCAGCGACCCGGTCGCCCCGCCGGACGGTGAGGCGGCGGGGCCGGCCGGCCCCGCGGTGCCGGCGCGTCGGGCAGCCGTGCGTACGAGGCCCCGCAGGACGGGCGCCAGGTCCTCGCCCAGTCCGCGCAGCGCCTTGCGGTCGAGGCGGGCCGGGACGAGGACGGGTGCCGCGTCCGCGACGGCGGCGTCGAACAGCTCCGTACCGAGTTCGGGCGAGATCGGCAGGATCCCGGAGCGTTCCATCCGCTTCAGGTCGGTGTCCCGCAGGGTGCCCGCCATGCCTCCGGTCGGCTCCCACACGCCCCAGGCCAGGGAGGTCGCGGGCAGCCCGCTGCTGGCCCGGTGCTGGGCGAGGGCGTCCAGGAAGGTGTTGCCCGACGCGTAGCTGGCCTGGCCCGGGCTGCCGAGGACCCCGGCGATCGAGGAGAAGAGCACGAAGGCGCCCAGGTCCAGGTCCCGGGTCAGGTCGTGCAGGTGCCAGGCCGCGGAGACCTTGGGGCCGAGCACGCGGTCGAGCCGCTCGGGGGTGAGCGAGGTGAGGATGCCGTCGTCGAGGACGCCCGCGGTGTGGACCACCGCGCTCAGCGGGTGCGCGGCGGGGATCGACGCGAGCAGCTCCGAGAGGGCCGCGCGGTCGGTGACGTCGCAGGCGACGACGGTCGCTTCGGCGCCGAGGCCGGCGAGTTCGGCGACGAGTGCGGCGGCTCCCTCGGCCTGCGGGCCGCGCCGGCTGACCAGCAGCATGCGGCGCGCGCCGTGGGCGGTGACCAGGTGGCGGGCGAGCAGTGCGCCGAGGCCGCCGGTGCCGCCGGTCACCAGGACGGTGCCCTGCCATGCGGCGGCGGGGGCGGCGGCGTCGGCCACGGCCGGTGCCGCCTTCAGCCGGGGTGCGAGCAACACACCGCCGCGCACGGCGAGCTGGGGTTCGCCGGAGGCGAGGGCGGCGGCGAAGACGCTGTCGGCCGCGCCGGTTGCTGTGCCGGTCTCGATGTCGATGTCGGTGTCGGTGTCGACATCGACGAGCGCGAACCGCTCGGGGGCCTCGGACTGGGCCGAGCGCACCAGACCCCACAGCGGCGCGGCGGCGAGATCCACCACGTCCTCGTCGGGGCGGGCGCCGATCGCCCGGCGGGTGACGAGGACCAGCCGGGACGGCGCCTCGGGGCCCTGATCCAGCCACGTCTGGAGCAGGGAGAGCACCTCGTGGGCGGTGCGGCGCACCGCGTCGGGGGTGTCGCCGGAGGCGTCCGGCAGGCAGTTCACCACGGTGGTGCGGGCCGTCACCGGCCCGGCGGCGAGGGCGTCGAGCAGTGCCGCCGGGGAGGCGAAGCGCAGCGCGTCCGCGGCCCGGCCGCCGGGCGTGGGCACGGGCGTCCACTCCGTCCGGAACAGCGCGTCCTTGAAGACACGGCGCCCCGCGCCCAGTTGCTCCGGAGCGGCCGGCCGGGAGACGAAGGACTCCACCGTGGCGACGGCGGTGCCCTCCCGGTCGGCGACGGTCAGCGCGATCGAGTCGGGGGTGTCGTAGGTGAACCGCACGCGCAGCGCGTCGGCGCCGACCGCGTGCAGGCTCACCCCGTTCCAGGAGAACGGCAGGCGACCCGAGGCACCGCCGGTCCGGAGCTCCTCCCAGGCCAGGGCGTGCAGTGCCGCGTCCAGCAGCGCGGGGTGGAGCCCGAAGGAACCGGCCTGGTCCTGCTGCTCCGCGGGCAGGACGACGTCCGCGAACAGCTCGTTGTCGCTCCGCCACGCGGCACGCAGCGCCTGGAAGGCCGGACCGTAGTCGAATCCGGTGTCGGCGAGGCGTTCGTACAGGCCCTCAAGGTCCACCTCTTCGGCGTCCTGCGGGGGCCAGGCCGTCAGGTCTTCCGGAGCACGGCCGCTGCCGGGGGCCAGCCACCCGGAGGCGTGCCGGACCCACTCGGTGCCTTCGGGAGCGTCGTCGGCGACGGAGTGCAGCAGCACCGGGCGCCGGCCCTCTTCCTCGGGCGCGCCGACGGACAGCTGCACGCGGATGCCCCCCTGCTCGGGGAGCGCCATCGGCGCCTGGAGGGTGAGTTCCTCCACGGTGCCGTACCCGACGTGGGTCGCGGCCCGGGTGGCCAGCTCCAGCAGGGCCGTCCCGGGAACGAGGACCATGTCATGGACGACGTGGTCGGCGAGCCACGGGTGGGTCTGCCGGGACAGCCGGCCCGAGAACACCACCGTGTCGCCCGCGGCGAGTTCGGTGACGGCGCCGAGCAGCGGATGCTCCGCGGAACTCAGGCCGAGCGCGGTCACGTCCCCGGCGTCCGCGGGCTCGTCGAGCCAGTAGCGCTGCCGGTGGAAGGCGTACGTCGGCAGGTCGACGCGGTGTCCCCCGAACGCGTCGAGCACCGCGGCCCAGTCCGGCGAGACGCCGTGCACGTGCAGCTCGGCGAGCGCGTTCAGGACCGCCTCGGGCTCGCTGCGGCCCGGCCGCAGCAGCGGTACCACGAGGGCCTGCCGGTCGTCGCCCAGGCAGCCGCGGACCAGGCCCGACAGGGTGCCGTCCGGGCCGATCTCCACGAACGTCCTGGCGCGTTCACCGTAGAGCGTCTCCACGGCGTCGCTGAAGCGCACCGGCCTGCGGACGTGCTCGACCCAGTAGCCGGGGCGGCACAGCTCCTCGGGGCCCGCGAGCCGCCCGGTCACGTCGGACACCAGCGGGATGTCCGGGGCGCTGAACGTCAGACCGGCCACCACCTCGGCGAACTCGTCCAGCATCCCGTCCATGTGGGGCGAGTGGAACGCGTGGCTGACCGGCAGGTTCTTCGTCCTGCGCCCCTGCTCGCGGAAGGTGCCGGCGATCTCGTCCACCACGTCCGCGTCACCGGAGAGCACCACCGACCGGGGGCCGTTGAGCGCGGCCACGGAGGCCTGCTTCTCCCGCCCGTCGAGCGCGGCGAGCACCTCGGACTCGGTGGCCTCGATCGCGGTCATCGCGCCGCCGCCGGGCAGCGCCTGCATGAGCCGGCCGCGGGCGGCGACCAGTTTCGCCGCGTCGGCCAGGGACAGGACGCCCGCCACATGGGCGGCCGCGATCTCGCCGATGGAGTGCCCGGTGACGTAGTCGGGGCGGATCCCCCACGCCTCGGCGAGCCGGAAGAGGGACACCTCCACGGCGAACAGCGCGGGCTGGGTGAACTCCGTGCGGTTGAGGGTCGCCCGGCCGGCGTCGTCGTCGGCGAAGAGGACCTTGCCGAGGGGCACCTCAAGGTGGGCGTCCAGGGCCTCGCACACCTCGTCGAAGGCCGCGGCGTACACGGGGTGGGTGTCGTAGAGCTCGCGGCCCATCCGCAGCCGCTGGCTGCCCTGGCCGGTGAACAGGAACGCGGTCCGGCCGTTGTTGCGGGTCGTGCCGCGCACCACGTGTCCTGATGGGGTCCCGGCCGCGACGGCGTCGACGCCGCGCAGCAGCTCGTCGGCGTCGCTGCCGATGACGACCGCGCGATGCTCCATCGGGGTGCGGGCCGTGGCCAGCGTGAGGGCGGCGTTCACCGGGTGTGCGGCGGCGAGGGCGTCGCGCAGCTTGCGCGCCTGGGCGGGCAGGGCCTCGGCGGTGCGGGCCGAGATGATCCAGGGCAGTGGTGCGGCCGCGGCGGGCGGGGCGGCGGGGGCCTCCTCGGCGGGCGGCTCCTCAAGGATGACGTGGGAGTTGGTCCCGCTGATGCCGAAGGAGGAGACACCGGCGCGGCGCGGCCGCTCGCGGCGGGGCCACGGCACCGGCTCGGTCAGCAGCCGCACGTCTCCGGCCGACCAGTCGACGTGCGAGCTGGGGGCGTCGACGTGCAGCGTGCGCGGCAGCCGCTCGTGCTCCATCGCCTTGATCATCTTGATGACGCCGCCGATCCCGGCGGCGGACTGGGTGTGTCCGGTGTTGGACTTCAGGGAGCCGAGCCACAGCGGCGTGCCCTCGCGGCCCTGCCCGTAGGTGGCGATCAGCGCCTGCGCCTCGATGGGGTCGCCCAGCTTGGTGCCGGTGCCGTGGCCCTCGACGGCGTCCACGTCGGCGGGCCTCAGGGAGGCGGCGGCCAGCGCGTCGCGGATCAGCTTCTCCTGGGAGGGGCCGTGCGGGGCGGTCAGCCCGTTGCTGGCGCCGTCCTGGTTGACGGAGGAGCCACGGATGACGGCGTGGATGCGGTGGCCGTTGCGGCGTGCGTCGGACAGCCGCTCCACCAGGAGAACGCCGGCGCCCTCCGCCCAGGCGGTGCCGTCGGCCCCCTCGGCGTAGGACTTGGCCCGGCCGTCCGGGGCGAGGCCGCGCTGGCGGCTGAACTCGGTGAAGGAGAACGACGTCGCCATGAGCATCACGCCGCCGACCACGGCGAGCGAGCACTCCTTGCGCCGCAGCGCCTGCCCGGCGAGGTGCAGGGCCACGAGGGAGGAGGAGCAGGCCGTGTTGACGGTGACGGCCGGGCCGTCGAAGCCGAAGGTGTACGAGATGCGGCCGGAGGCGACGCTGCCGGCGCTGCCGACCCCGAGGTAGCCGTCGATGCCCTCGATCGGGGTCTTGAGGAACCTCAGCCCGTATTCGTCGCACATGATGCCGACGTACACCCCGGTGTCGCTGCCGCGCATGCCGTCGACGACGATCCCCGCGTCCTCGAAGGCCTCCCAGGTCGTCTCCAGGAGCAGTCGCTGCTGGGGGTCGACGGTGAGTGCCTCGCGCGGGGACATGCCGAAGAAGGCCGGGTCGAACTCGGCGGCGTCGTGCAGGAATCCGCCGCGCCGCACATAGGTCTTGCCCACCCGGGCCGGGTCGGGGTCGTAGATGCCCTCGATGTCCCAGCCGCGGTCGGTGGGGAAGTCGGTGATGGCGTCGCGGCCCTCGTCCACCAGCTGCCACAGCTCGTCGGGGGTCGTCACGCCGCCGGGGAAGCGGCAGCTCATGCCCACGATGGCGAGGGGTTCGAAGGCGCGTTCCCGCTCCTCGCGCAGGCGGGCCTCGGCGCGGTCGAGCTCGGCGGTGGTGCGCTTGAGGTAGTTCAGGAGTCGTG
Organism: Streptomyces sp. NPDC001851; assembly: GCF_040297165.1. Classification (NCBI taxonomy): domain Bacteria; kingdom Bacillati; phylum Actinomycetota; class Actinomycetes; order Kitasatosporales; family Streptomycetaceae; genus Streptomyces; species Streptomyces sp. NPDC001851. Next base: position 90,708 of record NZ_JBEOYR010000030.1, read on the forward strand.
CTTCGTCGGACATACGGCTCTTCTCTTCGCTGGGCGCTTCGTCGGGGCCGCTGAGCTGGTGGGCGCTCACTGGGGCTGCCTGGTCGTGCCGAGCCTGCTGTCGAGGTAGGCGAACAGCTCCGTGGCGGAGGCGTTGTCGAGTTCTTCGGGCGCGGTGCCGGCTGCCGGTGCCAGGCGCTCGGCCAGGGCGGCCAGCCGGTCGGCCAGCTGCGCGCGTTCGTCTCCCTGCGACGCGGCGGCGAGCTCCTCCAGGCGGTCCAGGGTGGCGGGCAGGTCCGCGGGCGGCGTGCCGTCGGCGCTGTTGAGCTGTGTCCACAGGTGATGGGCCAGGGCCTGCGGGGTGGGGTGGTCGAAGACCACCGTGCTGGCCAGCGCCACCGCGTACTCCGTCTCCAGCTGGTCGCGCAGCGCCACGGCGTGGAGGGATTCGAGGCCGAGTGAGAGGAAGGTCTCGGTGCCGGCCGTGTCCCGCACCCGCTCGTCCTCCAGGAGTTCGGCCGTCAGGTCGAGGACGTGCTCCAGGAGCAGGGAACGCCCGGCGTCCGGGGAGAGTGCGGCGATCTTCTCCGCCGGCGCGGGCCGGCCCTGCGGTGCCGCGGGGCCGCCGACCGCACCGAGCTGGTCGTACAGGTCGAGCTGGTCGTCGGAGAGCCAGTACTCGGCGACGCGCCCGTCCTCGAAGCGGAGGATGTCCACCCCGCGGAAGGTGACTTCGGTACCCGGTCCGGCGGTGGCGGTGGCGGGCCTGCCGCCCTTCCAGGTGCCGCGGAAGACCCAGCGGCCGATGGCGTAGTCGCCGGCGAAGAAGGGGCCGAGCTCGCCCGTGATGGACGCGTCGTCCTCGTAGGAGGAGCGGAAGGCCGAGATCCAGGCGGCGATCTGCGGGCCGTCGGTGAGCGTGCCGGGGTCCGGCATGCCGTGCCGGGGGATGTTGACGCGCATGGTGCGGGACACGAAGTCGTCGGCGATGGCGTAGTCGCCGTTCCACAGCCGGTTCCAGGCGTTCCAGAGGTCCTGCGGGGAGCGGCCGGGTCCGGTCGGGTGTGCGGGAGTGGCTGCGGTGTTCATCGGGTGGCTCCTACGGACTCGTCCTGGGCTGCGGCGTGCTGGGAGGGCTGCTCTTCCCCGCCTGCCAGGAGGCGCAGGGTCTCCTCGGACAGACCGTGGCCGTTGACCTTCTCCATGCGGGCCACGACGTCGGGGGCGAGGAACTCCTCCACCGTCATCAGACGGGAGCCGAAGGTGTGGAAGTGCGCGGCCATCTCGGGGTCCCTGGCGGCGGCCGAGAACGAGAACTCCTCGATCTCGTTGAACGGACGGGTCGTCGCGAAGTCCGCGATGAGGTGGTGGTGCGGGCCCGTCTCGCGTGCGTGGCGGGCGCGGTAGCGGCCGACGGCCGCGTCGAGCGCGGTGGCGGCGTCCGGTGTCCGGTCGGGGGCCGTCAGCTCGGCGGAGGTCTCCGTCACCAGCCAGTGGGCCGACTGCATCGCCCAGGCGCAGCCCACGGCCGAGAGCGGGTCGCTGGTGAGGGCCGCGTCGCCGATGAGAGCCCATCCGGGACCGCCGGGTACGCGGGAGACGAGGGGGTAGTTGAGGGTGCCGATGATCTTGGAGATGCGCTCGGCGCTGTCGAAGTCGGGCGCCTCGGGCAGCGACCGGATGAACTTCAGGTAGGCGCCCTCAAGGTCGTCCTTGAACTCCGGCAGGCGGTCCTTGGAGACGACGGCGGCGACGACGGTGACGCCGTCCTCGTTGGGCATGATGTAGGCGTTGTCGGGCTCCAGGTAGTAGACCCGGGCCACGTTGTCGCTCACCTGCGGCAGCCCCCGGAAGTACGCGAAGTAGCTGAAGCGGTTGTTGTCGCTGGTCTCGGCCGTGGCTCCGGCCAGCTGTGCGACGGTCGAGTCCTTGCCGTCGGCCCCGACGACGAGGGGTGCGCGCAGCGCGAAGCGCTCTCCGCCGGCCGTTCCCTCGACTCCGACGACCCGGTCCGCCTCGTACAGCAGCCCGTTCACGGTGTGGCCCAGCTTGAGGTCCACGCCCTCGGTGGCGGCGGCCAGCCCGCGTACCAACGGGTCCATGGTCTGCCGGCGCACGCTGTAGCCGTGGGCGCTGGTCTCGTCGTGAGGCGGCCGGATCCAGCCCCAACGCGTCCAGTAGTGCGCGGTGTTGGCGATGGCACCGGCCTTCTCCAGCTGCTCGGCCAGACCGGTTGCGGCCATGACGGGATAGGCGGAGGCCTGTATGTAGTGGGTGCACAGGATCTTGTGCGCGGATGGGTCGGAGCGACGCTCCAGCAGGGCCACCCTGGCCCCGCGCTGTGCGTAGAGGATCGCCGCCGTGCATCCGGCGACGCTCCCCCCGTTGATGATGACGTCGTACGCGTTGCTCATGGCTTGCTGTGTCCTCTCAACTCCCGGGCAGGGCGAACCGGCCTACCGGGATGTAGGGATGGGCAAGGGCGTCCGAAGCGGCGGTTACAGGCCCTCTACGACGGCGCAGGACCAGGTGAAGCCGCCACCGCCGCCGAGGACGACGGCGAGGTCGCCCGGGCGCAGCACTCCGGGTGCGGCGAGGTGCGCCAGGTTGGCCAGCAGGTCGCCCGCGCCCAGGTGCCCGCTGGCTTCGCGCAGGTCGAGTACGTCCGCCTTCACGAGGCTTTCCACCACGGGGCGGTACATGAGGTCGAGTGTGCCGTCGCTGAGCCGTGGCAGCGCCACGTGGGTCAGGCGCGGATCGGTGTGGTCCACTTCTGCGTCGTGCAGGGCGCGGCGCAGGGCTTCGCCCACGCAGTGTGTGGCGGCGTGCCGGAATTCCTCGATGCCTTCGTGTATTTCGAGGTACGCCTTCTTGGGGCGCCGTACATCGACGCCACCGCCGCGGGCCAGCGGGGCCGGGCTGAAATCGTCCCGCCCCCGGTACATGTCCTCGAACGAGGCGTCCGTGACAAAGGCGAGGGATTTCAGCAGAAGGGCGCCGGAAGGGTGTGTGCCGTTTCGGCGGCGGAGTACCGCGGCGGTTCCGGCGTCTCCGTAGACCACTCCGTAGTCGGCGGCCCAGCGGTCGAATCCGGGCAGGGTAAACCTGTCCGCGGTGGTCACCAGCGCCGCGTCCGCCTCCGGGGCGGCGACCAGTTCCCTGACCGCCATGCCCAGAGCAGCGGCGCCCCCGTTGGACAGCTGCTGCACTCCCACCGGGAACGCGGCGTGGGCGCCCAGCTGGTGGGCGATGTAGTGGGCAGGTGACCAGAAGTCGTGCCCCTGATGGTATGTCCAGGCGTGGGCGAGCAGCCCAACTCGGCCCGGATCTGTGTTACTTGCGGCTAAGGCGCGGCGGCCGGCGAGTACGGCCATGTCGGGCGCCGAGCGGTCCGCGACGGGTACCTCGGTGAGCCCGAGGCCCTCGGCGTCGTCCGCGGCCAACCGTCCGGCGCCGACCATTTCCTGCACGGTCTCCCGGCCTGACGGCAGCCATACGGCCGCGCTCAGGACGAGTGGCTGAGCCAACCTGACACCGTGCGCACCTGCTTCCGGTAATCCCGGAGTGCACATCAACGATCCCCCCGTTGCTTCCCCGTTGCGACCTGACTGCTCGCGCCAACACGCGCTTCACGAACGAAGAGACAGCGTGCCGTCTTGAATCTGTCCCCCGTGTTGCGGCACGTTGACGAAGCAGTAACATCAGGGCAACAACTCCGCGAGTGCGAAATCGGTCTTCTGTTGCCTGATTCTCAGAGAACTTAGATCGAAACAAGCCTCACGGTCAACGTCTTTTCGGCGCCGCCGCGCTGTGCCCTGGATCACTCCCGGTGGGGGCTTCATCGGACCGCGCCCGCCTCGGCGACGGAACCGGAGAAGTCAGTAGAGGGCTTGTGGCCTGCTCTGTTACGGTCCTGTGGCCGGCCGCGGGACTCCGGTGCGACTTCCGGAACCTGCCTCTGAAGCAATGATTCGCAGCTCGTGCCCCCATTCCCCGGCCGGCATCCGCACCCTGGGGGAAGACTCGGATGGACTCGTACGGGGACCTCGTCGCAGCCGACGATGTGCTGCTCTTCGTCAACGCGGCGATCACCTCCACCGGCCAGCGTGAGTTCCACGGCGACGCGGGCGAGCAGCGGCTGTCCCTGGACTTCCTCCATGCGTACATGCTGGGGAACTACCGTGACCTGTACGCCGGGGTCCTCGCGCTCGACATCAACGACCACAACGCGGTCCTCGTCATCCGACGGCTGCTGGAGACCACCGGTGAGGCCACTGCCGACCAGCGCCGCAGCGAGGGCCGTCTGATCGCGTCCCGCCTTGCGACGCTGCCGCCCCAGCGCGTCTACGGACTGTTCGATGCCCTGCGCCGGGCCCGGGTGAACAACCGTCGCACCCGCGCGATCATGCGTGACTGGCTGTCCGCCCGCCCCGACCCGGCGTTCGATGCCGTGAAGTACCGCAGCGGCCTCAAGCGAGCCCTTCGCCACGCACACCTGGCCCCCGCCACCGAGGAGCTGGGGGCGTTCCTGTTCGCGCCGCCGGCCCGCCCGCACTATGCGACACCCCTCCTGGAGACATGGCGCCGCGCGCACTACGAACAGGCCGCCCTGTATGAGCTGCCCTATACGGTCGCCGAGGGCTTCGCCGCCAAGTACGGCATTCCCCGGGATGTCTTCCTGGAGCGCATAGCTCCCCGGATGACCCGTCTGGAGACCTTGCGGCTGCAGGAGTCCGCGCACACCCGGGGGACCACAGGGGTGCGGGCGGACCTGGCGGGGATGCCGCTGACCCGCTTGGCAACCTATGTGCTGTCGCTGCCGGCCGAGGACCGCCGGCGCCGGCGTGCCGAGCTGACCCACGCCCTGGAATCGGCCGCCGACCGGGTGGCCGGCTGCCACCGGGGAAGCTGGGGCAAGGTCACCGCGGTCCTGGACGACAGCTTTTCCGCCTTCGGTTCGGTTCACAAGCGTCGGCGGCCGCTGGCCGTGGCCCTGGCCTGCCACTATCTGCTCGCGGCCCTGGCCGGCGACTACACCGGGCTGTGGACGTCCGGGCGGACTGACGCGCTGCTGGCCTGCCCGTACGGTCCGACGCCGGTGGGCCGGCGGATCCTCGACGCGCTGGACACCGCCCCGTCCAGGCTGGTGATCGTCTCCGACGGATGGGACAACGCGCCTCCCGGCCTGGCCGCCGAGGTGCTGCGCATCTGGCGGACCCGGCTCGACCCCGGGCGTCGCACCGGCGTCGTGCATCTCAACCCCGTCTACGACGCGGCCGATTTCGATGTGCGCCGGCTGTCCGCGACGGTGCCCACCGCCGGTATCCGCGACGCCGAGGACCTTCCCGCACTGGTGGAACTCGCCCAGTTCGCGGAAGGCCGGACCGGCCTGGCCGAACTGATCACCTACATGGACACCCGCGCGGCCCGGATGACGAGCGGACACCACCAGGAGCGGGCGCGATGACCACACTGGACCTGACCGGCCTGGCCACCCGCCCCTCCCAGGTCTGGAACGCCGTCCGGCTGGTGCCGCTCGTGCGTGACGAACCGGTCGGCGACCTCCGTCTGCACGCGCGGCTCTACGGTGATGTGCCCGGGCTGGTCGAGGTCGGCCCGCGCCATGCCTATGTCTCCTACATCCCGCACGGATTCGTCGCCACGTGGACCGATGACGGCACGCCGGCGGCCGCCTACGGCACGCAGCTCTCCGCCGGCGCCGACCCGGCGCCCGCCGCCACGATGGCCCTGCGCTTCCACCGCAGGACGGCCCGCCGCCAGGCCAAGGACCGGCTGCGGTTCCTCCCCATGCACCTGGCGCTGGAAGGCTACCTGGCACTGCACTTCGGCGGCCCCTCCGTCGCCTGGGAACAGTGGTCGCAGCGTGCGATCCGCCAAGGACTCTCTCCGCGCGCGGAGGAGGCCTGTGCGGGTGCCGAAGTACGCGGGCTCGCCGACGCGCTGCGCGTCTTCGAGATCCACCCCGGCCAGTGCGGCGTGATGGTCTACGTCGCCGACGCGCTCGCTGCCGCGTTCGCGGTCCCGCATCCCGACGACTACCGTGCGCTCCACCCCACGCTCCTGCAGGACCTGTACGGCGAACTGATCCACCACTACGCCACGCTGATGCCGCCGGTGCCGGACTTCCGGACCCGCATACCCGACGCGCGGATCCGCTCCCTGGCCGACCTGCGCACGGCAGCTGCCGAACAGGAACACGCCTGGAGGCGTTTCCACGACACGACCATGGCGACCGGCCTGCTGGACCACGACTACACCTGGCAGTCGGTCCACCGGATGGGACGCTTCACGCTCTCCCGCTTCCTGCCGCCGTTCCGCCCCAAGCAGGAGAACCACATCGGTGAGGCCATCACCGACGACCGGGGCGGGATCGCCTACCTCAAGACCTTCCGCCTGTCGGAGAACCAGGTTCGTCGCGGCCACCTTCTCAGCAGGCTTGCCGCCCACGACTGGCACCTGGCGGACACCGCGGCCGGTCTCGGTATCGGTGAGGCTCAGCTGGGGCTGCGGCTGGAGTCCGCCGGTTTCGGTTTCCTGCTCCGCCAGGACGTCCTGGACGGATACCGCAGGCAGGGCCGGCCCCGAGCCGGATGAGCGCGGCACGATCGGCTGTTCCCGCCGGGAGCGAGGGCACCTCGTTCACAGCGCCGGTGGGAGAGAGGCGCGCGGGGAGGGCGAAGTGAGAGGGGCGGCGGGGCCTGCCCGCCCGCTGTGTCCTTCGTCGCCGTGGGATGCGCGATCGTGTCCGGCCGGCTGGTCCGCGGGCGGAGGAGGCCCGGTGACCTCGACGCGGGCCGGACGCAGCAGTTGGTCACCGAGCCGGTACCCGGATCGCAGGATCTCCGAGCAGATCAGCCGGTCGGCATCCGGCGACACGTGATGCGTCACGGCCTCGTGGCAGGCCGGGTCGAAACGGTCGCCCACCCGACCGACCGCCTCCAGGCCCAGGGACCCCACCTGGGTCCGGAGGGCGTCGGCGATGTCCTTCAGGCCCGGGGTCATGGGCTCGTGCGCGCATGTGCGGTCGACGGCGTCCAGGACCGGCAGGAGGGCGCGCAGGACGTTGGCGACAGCGATCTCGCGCACGACCATGCGGTCCCGGCGCACCCGCTTGCGGTAGTTGTCGTACTCGGCCTTCACCCGCTGCAGGTCGTCCGTGCGCTCCTGAAGGAGACGCTGCAGCCGGCCCGGGTCGGTGTTCTGCGGCCGACCGTTCTCCATCGTCAGCCTGCCTCCCCCTTCTCGTCGTCGACGATCTCGGCGTCCACCACCTCGTCGTCCGTGCCGGACTCGCCCGCCGGGGCCGTTCCCGCCGATGTGCCGCTGTCCGCACGGGACTGCTCGTACAGCGCCGTACCGATCTTCTGGGCGGCCTGTGCCGTGCGGTCCATGGCCTGCCGGATCGCCGCGGTGTCCTCGCCCTTGAGCTTCTCCTTCAGGTCGGCCAGGGCCGTCTCGGTCTCGTTCTTCGCGTCGGCCGGGATCTTGTCGGGGTTCTCCCGGACGAGCTTCTCCGTCGAGTAGACGAGCTGCTCGGCCTGGTTCCGCGTCTCCGCGGCCTCCCGGCGCCTGCGGTCCTCCTCGGCGTGCTGTTCCGCCTCGCGGACCATCCGGTCGATGTCGTCCCTCGGCAGCGCGGAACCGCCGGTGACGGTCATCTTCTGTTCCCGGCCGGTGCCCAGGTCCTTCGCCGAGACGTGCATGATCCCGTTGGCGTCGATGTCGAAGGCCACCTCGATCTGCGGGACACCCCGCGGCGCCGGCGGCAGACCGGTCAGCTCGAACATGCCGAGCTTCTTGTTGTACGCCGCGATCTCCCGCTCGCCCTGGTAGACCTGGATCTGCACCGACGGCTGGTTGTCCTCGGCCGTCGTGAAGATCTCCGAACGCCTCGTCGGGATCGTGGTGTTGCGCTCGATCAGCTTCGTCATGATGCCGCCCTTGGTCTCGATGCCCAGGGACAGCGGGGTGACGTCCAGCAGCAGGACGTCCTTGACCTCGCCCTTGAGGACACCGGCCTGCAGCGAGGCGCCCACGGCGACGACCTCGTCGGGGTTGACGCCCTTGTGCGGGTCCTTGCCGGTCAGCTCCCTCACCAGCTCGGTCACCGCCGGCATCCGCGTGGAACCGCCCACCAGGATCACATGGTTGATGTCGGACACCTTGATCCCGGCGTCCTTGATCGCGTTGTGGAACGGGCCCTTGCAACGCTCCAGCAGATCGGAGGTCAGCTGCTGGAACTGGGCGCGCGAGAGCTTCTCCTCCAGGTGCAGCGGGCCTTCCGCCGAAGCGGTGATGTAGGGCAGATTGATGTTGGTCTCACTGGACGCGGACAGCTCGATCTTGGCCTTCTCCGCCGCCTCACGCAGCCGCTGCACGGCCATCTTGTCCTTGGACAGGTCGACGCCGTAGTGGTTCTTGAACTGCGTGACCAGGTGATCGACGATCCGCTGGTCCCAGTCGTCACCGCCCAGGTGTGTGTCGCCGTTGGTGGCCTTCACCTCGATGACGCCCTCGCCCATCTCCAGCAGGGACACGTCGAAGGTGCCTCCGCCGAGGTCGAAGACGAGGACCGTCTGGTCGTTCTCCTTGTCCAGGCCGTACGCCAGTGCCGCCGCCGTCGGCTCGTTGATGATGCGCAGGACGTTCAGGCCCGCGATCTCACCGGCCTCCTTCGTGGCCTGCCGCTGGGCGTCGTCGAAGTACGCCGGGACGGTGATCACGGCGTCGGTGACGTCCTCGCCCAGGTACGCCTCCGCGTCCCGCTTCAGCTTCTGCAGCACGCGCGCGGAGATCTCCTGGGCGGTGTACCGCTTGCCGTCGATGTCCCCGTGATCCGGGAAGCGCCACGCCTGGTCCCCCATGTGCCGCTTGACCGACCGCGCCGTGCGATCGACGTTGGTGACGGCCTGCCGCTTGGCGACCTCGCCGACGAGCACCTCGCCGTTCTTGGCGAAGGCGACGACCGACGGGGTGGTCCGCGCCCCCTCCGTGTTGGTGATCACGGTGGGCTCGCCGCCCTCCAGGACCGAGACCACCGAGTTCGTCGTACCGAGGTCGATACCTACCGGACGCGCCATGTGAGCTCCCTCCTCGTCCTTCCCCGCCTGCAAGGCCCTTGTTCACCGGCTGGGCTCCCATCGGACCGGTCCCGCGCGCAGCGGCGGTTCGGGGGCTGGGACGCCGAGTACGACGACGTACCTGCGGGGCGGCCGGGAGGAGGCCAGGGCCTGGTCGGGCTCGTCCGGGCGGCGGTACGTCCGCTCGTACGTCTGGTCGTAGGCCGCGCGCCGCACCGGGTCGCGCAGCGTCTCGTACGCCGACCGCACCTGACCGAACCGCTCCGCCGTGACGGCGTCCACCCGGGTGTCGGGACGCAGCTCCCGCACCTGGCGGCGGAAGGCGGAGATGATCACCTCGACCGTGGCCGAGGGCTCCACCCCCAGCACCGAGTACAGGTCGGGCACCTCCATCCAAGCCACCTCCCGCCCACTGTGAGCTGCGGTTTCGGACCTAGTTGCCTACACCTCTGAATAAAACTTGAGCGCCACCTTGTCAAGTCTGAGCCGACGGGGTACATCGGAGTGGAGACGCCTTCATCGTCCACTTCGACCTGCCCGGTGTCGACCCGGACGCCGTCGGCGTGAACGCGGAGCAGAACGTCCTGGCCGTCCGGGCGGACTGAGCGGCCCATGCTGTCGGACCGTGAGCGCGAGGTGCTCCAGCTGGTCAGCGCCGCAGCCGCTCGTCCTGCCGGGGCGAGGGTCACAGCGCCGTGAACGTCCAGAGCAGGTTGGTGCTGTTTCCGTAGGCCCACTGGTTGGTTGCGGAGCCCGGGGCCACGTTGCCGCCGCCGTCGAGGACGAGGCCGGTGGTGCGGTTGGCGATGGTGTGGCGGCCGTCGCCCCGATGGGTGATCGTCCACTGCTGGTTCGTGCCGCCGTTCCACGGCGCCTGCCTGGCCGCTGAACCGTTGCCGGTGGCCCCCCAGCCGTCGGCGACCATGCCGTTGGTGCGGTTGACCAGCTTGTAGTAGCCGCCGCCCACCTCGACCGCCTGCCACTGGAGGTTGGGACTGCCGTCCCAGGTCCACTGCTTGAGGCCGGACCCGGAGGCGACGTTGCCGCCGCCGTCCAGGACAAGGCCGTCGGTGACGTTGGTGAGCCGGAAGTACGTCGACGGGTCGAACTGCACCTTCAGCGAGGTGACCTGGTCGTTGTTGCCCGTGACCCGGAGGTCGGGGTGGTCGGCGGTGAAGGTCCATGAGGTGCCCGAGAAGTTGTCTCCCGAGTAGCCGATCACCTGGAAGCCGGGCGCCAGGCGCAGGGACGAGAGGGTGCGTGGGCCGAGGCCGGCGAGCGTCAGCTGGTCCGCCGTCCAGTCGCCGACGGGAAGCACGGCGCTCGTGCCCGAGTAGTCGACGTCCCCGAAGACCACGGCGCCGGAGAGGGGCCGCAGGCTGGGGATCCGCCCGGAGAAGGTGAGCTTCAGGACGTACGCGTGGGCGCTGAACGGCGCCGCCGACGGCAGGGTCACCTTCAGCCCGGACGCGTCCTGCGTGGGCGTGGCGAGACTGATGTAGCTGCCGGCCGTCGAGTCGAGCAGCTTGACCGAGGTCAGCGAGGACAGGTCGGTCCGGTCGGAGCTGAGCGTCCTGATCGTGAGCGAGCTGCCGGGCCAGCCGAGGACGGTGGCGTACAGGACCGTGCCGGCCTTGTTCCGGGTGAAGCGGATGTCCTGCGCGGTGCCGGCCGTCGGGTGAGTGAAGGAACCGCCGCCCATCTTCGTCGGGCCTTCGCCGTACGCCGTCCAGGGCCGGGTCGAGTAGACCGACTCGCCGAAGCGCTTCAGGTAGTCGCCGATGCCGAGCAGGACGTCCTTCTGTCCCTGCGGGATGGTGCCGTCCGCCATCGGCGCGATGTTCAGCAGCATGTTGCCGTTCTTGCTCACCCGGTCGATGAGCGAGTGCAGCATCTGCTGGACGCTGTAGTAGCCGATGCCCTGTGTGTAGCACCAGCTGGAGCTGGAGATGCTGTCGTCGGTGAGCCAGTACGGGGCGGTCAGGTCGGCCGGGCCGCCGCGCTCGTAGTCGAAGACCTCGCCCTTGCTGTCGAGGCCGTCCTTGTAGGTGGCGACGACCTCGCGGCCCCAGGCTCGTGCCTGGTTGTAGTAGTACGACAGGAAGTTCAGGCGCTGCGTCTCGTCGACCCTGCTCAGATCGAAGTCCTGCCAGAGGATGTCGGGTCGGGCGAGGTCGATGACCTCCTTGAGCTTGTCGTACCAGAGCTGGTTCTCCTGCGCCCTGCCCAACTGCCCGTACAGCTTCTGCAGGCTGGGGTCCGACTGCGCGGGGACATGGTCGTAGTAGCCGTTGAAGTGGTACGCGTGGTGCATGGCGACCAGCAGCTTGAGCCCCTTGGCCCGGATCGCCGTGGTGAACAGCTGCAGCAGATCGAGCTTCGGGCCCTTGGCGGCCGAGTTCCACTCGTTGACCTGGCTGTTCCACATGGAGAAGCCGTCGTGGTGTTCGGCGACCGGTCCGGCGAACCTCGCGCCCGCGTCGACGAACAGCTGCGCCCACGCGTCGGGGTCGAAGGTGCCGCCCGCCGACTTCGGCTTCGGCGCGAACTGCACGGTGTTCCCGGCCCGGTCCTTCGCCCCGTTGATGAAGTTGTGGTACGGCCACACGGACGGGTCGCCGTAGGTCGCGATGTGGTGCTGGTTGCACGAGTCGCCGCTGATGTACATCCTGCGCGGATACCACTCGTCGCCATAGGCCGGAACGCTGAAGACACCCCAGTGGAAGTAGATGCCGAACTTGGCGTCCTGGAACCACTCGGGGGCGGGCGGGTGCTGGTCGACCGAGGGCCACGCCGGTGTGTAGGTGCTCGGTGCCGCCTGTGCGACGCCGGAGCCCAGGCCGCCGCCGGCGACGGCCGCCGCCGCCACACCTGTGGCGGCGGCCAGGAACTGGCGTCTGCTGAACGAGCTCGACATGAGGACATCCCTGATGTGGGGGACAAGGGAAGACACGGCGCCCACGGCACTGGAGCGCCGGACGTTACGCACGAAGTTCGAGCATGTGACGCCCTGATGTCAACGGGCGTGCAGGGATGAAAGCGCCTTGCGGCAGGCACTTTTATGCAGCTACAGACACTTGTGTTCCGTTTGTTGAGCCTCAGACATAGCATGTCTGCGCGATGCGCGAAGGGTTCGACGTCCCCACGGAACGTCCGCGGGCCGGCCGTCGGCGCATCACAGATACCCCACATTGATGGGATTGATTCAGTCCCGCCAGTCGCAGCGGCAGCTCCATGACCGCCTCTTTTGCGGCGACTTCGCCGGAGACCTAGACAGCCCCCTCGGTCGCCACCTATACATACATCCCATCTCTTGGCTGCGGCGGCACACGGCTGTCGCCCTGCGACCCATCTCCCGCTCCGGACCAGCGCGAGGAATGCCCGATGAGACTCAGCACAGCCCTCTGCTCCACCGCCTCCGTCCTCTCCGCACTGGCGCTGCTCACCGCCTGCAACGGCTCCGGCACCACGGCGTCGTCCAGCGGCGCGCCGCTGGTCGGTGTCGACTACCCGCGTTCCGACACGGACTTCTGGAACTCGTACATCAAGTACACGCCGGAGTACGCCAAGCGGCTCGGCCTCTCGGTCAAGACCACCAACTCGCAGAACGACGTCGCCAAGCTGACCGCCGACGCCCAGACGTTCATCAGTCAGGGCGTCAAGGGCATGGCGATGGCCCCGCAGGACACCGCCGCCATCGCGCCCACCCTGGCTCAGCTGGAGGCGAAGAAGATCCCGGTCGTCACGGTCGACACCCGTCCCGACACCGGCAAGGTCTTCATGGTCGTCCGCGCCGACAACCGCGCGTACGGCGAGAAGGCCTGCCAGTACCTGGGTACCAAGCTCGGCGGCAAGGGCAAGGTCGTCATGCTCCAGGGCGACCTGTCCTCCGTCAACGGCCGTGACCGCACCGAGGCGTTCAACGACTGCATGAAGAAGAACTACCCCGGCATCAAGGTGTTCGGCGAGGCCACGAACTGGGACGGCGCCGTCGCCGCGCAGAAGCTGCAGACGGACCTGACCGCCAACCCGGACATCAAAGGCGTCTACATGCAGTCCAGCTTCGCGCTGTCCGGGACGCTCCAGGTCCTCAGGCAGAAGGGCCTGCTGGCCGGTCCGAAGGACAAGAGGCATGTGTTCGTCGTCTCCAACGACGGCATCCCGGAGGAGCTGAAGGACATCGCCGCCGGGCAGATCGACGCCACGGTCTCCCAGCCGGCCGACCTCTACGCCAAGTACGCCCTGTACTACCTGAAGGCCGCGATCGACGGGAAGACCTTCCGGCCCGGCAGGACCGACCACGACAGCACCATCGTCAAGGTCCGCGACGGGCTGCTGGAGGACCAGCTCCCGGCTCCGCTCGTCACCGCCGACGGCGGCACCTACGGCGGCGTGCCCAGCATCAAGAGCGACGACAAGTCGCTGTGGGGCAACAACCTCGGCTGACACCGCGTCCCGATGACCAACGGCGAACCACACCAAGGCGGTTGAGATGAACGACGGGGAACGAGCAGTCCGCCCCGCACCCGCCCCGGCGGACGACGGACGGGTCCCCGAGGATCCTCCCGTCGTCGAGGCGACGGGCATTGTCAAACGATTCGGTCCGACGGTGGCCCTGAACGGCGCCCGGATCACCATCAGGCCCGGCGAGACCCATGCCCTGGTCGGCCGCAACGGCGCCGGCAAGTCGACCCTGGTGTCCGTCCTGACCGGCCTGCAGGCCCCGGACGAGGGAACGGTGGCCTTCGGCGGCAGCCCGGCGCCACGGCTCACCGACCGCGACGCCTGGCGCCGGCACGTGGCGTGCGTCTACCAGAAGTCGACGATCATCCCCGCACTGACCGTCGCCGAGAACCTCTTCCTGAACCGGCACGACCGCGGCCGCCACCGGCTGATCAGCTGGCAGGGCGTACGGCGCCGTGCGAAGGACCTGCTGTCGGCCTGGTCCGTGGACGTCGACCCGCAGACCCCCGCCGCCGATCTCAGCGTGGAACAGCGGCAGTTCGTGGAGATCGCCCGCGCGCTGTCCTTCGGCGCCCGGTTCATCATCCTCGACGAGCCGACCGCCCAGCTCGACGCCGCCGCGATCAACCGGCTCTTCGACCGCGTCCGCGACCTGCAACGGCAGGGCGTGACCTTCCTGTTCATCAGCCACCACCTGCAGGAGGTCTACGAGATCTGCGACATGGTGACGGTGTTCCGGGACGCCCGCCACATCCTGACCGCACCGGTCGCCGAACTCCCCCGCACCGAACTCGTCGCCGCCATGACCGGTGAGGCGGCGGCCGACCGGCGCGAGGAACGGGCGAGCACCGTCGACGCCGGCGCCACGGCCGCGCTCAGCGTCCGGGGTCTGAGCGGCGAGACCTACGGCGACATCACCTTCCAGGTCGGCGCCGGGGAGATCGTCGGGCTCGCGGGGGCCGCGGGCAGCGGACGCACCGAGGTGGCCGAGACCGTCGTGGGACTGCGGGCCGCCGGCAGCGGCGAGGTGGAGATCGCCGGCAACCGTCCGCGTCCCGGCAGCGTGCCCGCCGCGCTCGCCGCCGGCGCCGGGTTCGTCCCGCAGGACCGGCACCACCAGGGCCTCGTGCCCGGCATGTCGATCGCGGACAACGCCACCCTGTCCGTTCCCCGCAGACTCGGCAGGAACGGATTCCTCAGCCGCAGCCGGCGGGACCGGCTCGCCGAGGGGATGATCGAGCGCCTGGCGATCAAGACGCCCTGCCCCGACCTGCCCGTCTCCGCCCTCTCCGGCGGCAACCAGCAGAAGGTCGTCATGGCCCGCGCCCTCGCCGACGACCCGCGGCTGCTGGTCCTGATCAACCCGACCGCGGGCGTGGACGTGCGTTCCAAGGAGTTCCTCCTCGGCAAGGTCCAGGAGACCGCGGGGACCGGCACCGGAGTGCTCATCGCCTCCGACGAACTCGACGACCTGCGCATGTGCGACCGGGTCCTGGTGATGTTCCAGGGCCGTGTGACCTCAGAGATCGCCCGCGGCTGGCACGACCACGAACTCGTGGCCGCGATGGAAGGAGTGGACCTCCATGCCTGACACCGTCCTCGCGGCGGACACCCCCGCCCCCGGGACCACCGGGCCGACGGCCGGGCGCGGTCTGTTCGGCGGCCGGATACCTCTGGCCCGGCTGCGCGATCTCGCCCTCGTCCCCGCGATCGTGGTCATCGCGATCGTCGGCCAGCTCGTCAACCCGGTCTTCCTGCAGGCGGACAACCTCATCAACGTCCTGCAGACGATGTCCGAGATCGCCCTGCTGGTCCTCGCCCAGACGATGATCCTGATCGTCAAGAAGATGGACCTGTCACTGGAGTCCACCATGGGCCTCGCACCCGGCGTCGCGGCCTGGCTCGTGGTTCCGGCCGGCGCGGGCCACGGCCTCGGCCTGCTCCCCGGCGCATGGGCGATTCCCGTCACGCTCGCCGTGGGCCTGCTCGTCGGAGTGGTCAACGCCCTGCTGATCATCCGTTTCGGCCTCAACGGCTTCATCGTCACGCTCGGCATGCTGATCGTGCTGCGCGGCGTCCTCACCGGCATCTCCGGCGGGCAGACGTTCTTCCAGCTGCCGAAGTCGATGCTCTACCTGGGCACCGCGGAATGGTCCGGGATGCCGGCCTCCATCTGGATATGCCTCGCGCTGTTCGCCGTCGCCGTCGTCGTCCTGGGCTGGACCGGCTTCGGGCGCTCGCTGTACGCCATCGGCGGCAACGTCGACGCGGCGAAGGCGGCCGGCATCCGCACCGACCGGGTGCTGTGGATCGTGATCGTCACCGGCAGCGTGCTCGCCGCCCTCGCCGGGCTGCTGCTGTCCGGGCGGCTGGCCTCCGTCGCCTCGGCGCAGGGCAACGGCTACATCTTCACCGTCTTCGCCGCCGCCGTCATCGGCGGGATCAGCCTCAACGGCGGCAAGGGCACCATGTTCGGCGCGTTCTGCGGCATCCTGCTGCTCTTCATGATCCAGAACGTGCTCACCCTGGCGGGCGTCCCCGCTCAGTGGATCGGCGCCCTCAACGGCCTGATCATCCTGGTCGCCCTCGCCATCTCCCGTATCACCGGCGGCAAGGTCCAGGAGTGAACCGGGCGGCCGTCGCCGCCGCACACCGCTCGCCGCTCGCCCTTCCGTCGCAGGGGCCCGCGTTCCCGCCTGCTCTCACAGGAGTTTCCGTCATGTCCTCTGCCGTGTCAGCTCCATCGGCATCTGCCCGCATCACCGCCCTGGACGTCCTGGACGTGCGGTTCCCCACTTCCGAACATCTCGACGGCTCGGACGCCATGAACCCCGAGCCCGACTACTCCGCCGCCTATGTCGTCCTGCGCACCGACGCCGGCGACGGACTGGAGGGACACGCCCTGGCCTTCACCACCGGACGCGGCAACGACGTGCAGGCCGCCGCCATCGCGGCCCTCGCACCCCACGTGGTCGGCCTCTCCGTCGACGAGGTCTGCGGCGACCTCGGAGCGTTCTCCCGCTCCCTCGTGCACGATCCCCAACTGCGCTGGCTGGGCCCGGAGAAGGGCGCCATCCACATGGCCACCGGCGCGGTGGTCAACGCCGCCTGGGACCTGGCCGCCAAGCGCGCGGGCAAGCCCGTGTGGCGCTTCCTCAGCGAGATGCCGCCCGGGGAACTGGTCGCCCAGGTCGACTTCCGCTGGCTGAGCGACGCACTCACTCCCGAGGAGGCACTGGACATCCTGCGCCGTGCCGAGCCGGGCCGCCAGGAGCGCACCGCCCGCCTGCTGGAGCGCGGCTACCCCGCCTACACCACCACCCCCGGCTGGCTCGGCTACTCCGACGAGAAGCTGGCCCGCCTGGCCCGGGAGGCCGTCGCCGACGGCTTCACGCAGATCAAGCTGAAGGTCGGCGCGTCGCTGGAGGACGACGTACGGCGGATGCGCACCGCCCGCGAGACGGTCGGCGACGGCATCCGCATCGCCGTGGACGCCAACCAGAGATGGGACGTGGCGCAGGCCGTCGACTGGATGCGCGCCCTGGCCCCCTACCAGCCGTACTGGATCGAGGAACCCACCTCCCCGGACGACATCCTCGGCCACGCCGCGGTCCGCGAGGCCGTCGGCCCCATCAAGGTCGCCACCGGCGAGCACGTCGCCAACCGGGTCGTCTTCAAGCAGCTTCTCCAGGCCGGCGCGGTGGACATCGTTCAGATCGACTCGGCCCGGGTCGGCGGCGTCAACGAGAACGTCGCGATCCTGCTGCTCGCCGCGAAGTTCGGGGTGCCGGTCTGCCCGCACGCCGGCGGCGTCGGTCTGTGCGAGATGGTGCAGCACCTGTCGATGTTCGACTACGTCGCCGTCTCCGGCACCCTGGAGGACCGGGTCATCGAGTACGTCGACCACCTCCACGAGCACTTCGTCGACCCGGTGCGCGTCGCCGGCGGCCACTACCTGGCCCCCGAACTCCCCGGGCTGGGCGCGCAGATGCACCCGGAGTCCCTCAAGGAGTACGCGTACCCCGACGGCCCCGTCTGGACCGCCCGTGTCTGACACCCGGGCCCTCGTCGACGCCCACCACCATGTCTGGAACCTTGACGTCCGGCCGCAGCCCTGGCTGGACGAGCCCGGGCACGAGCCGCTCCGCCGCAACTTCAGTTCGCACGCCCTGCGCTCGGCCGCGACCCGGCCGATCGCCGGACGGCGGCTGACGAGCACGGTGGTCGTCCAGTGCATCACATCCGTCCCCGAGACCCGTGACCTCCTCGCCCTGGCCGACAGCGACCCGCTGATCGGCGCCGTCGTCGGCTGGGCGGACCTGACGTCCCCCGCGATCGGCGACGTACTCGACGACCTGCGGACCGGCTCGGCGGGCCGGTACCTGCGGGCCGTACGGCACGTCGTGCAGGGCGAGTCCGACCCGCACTGGCTCCAACGCCCCGAGGCCGAACGGGGCTTGCGAGCGGTCGCCGAGCGCGGACTCGGATACGACGTGCTGATCCGCAGCCACCAGTTCCCGCAGCCGATCCGTCTCGCGGAGAGACTGCCGGAACTGCCCCTCGTCCTGGATCACGCGGGCAAGCCGCCTCTCGTCACGCGGGAACTGACCGACTGGGCACAGCAGGTGCGGACACTGGCCCGGCACCCCCAGGTCCGCTGCAAGGTGTCGGGGCTCGTCACGGAGGCCGACCACGAGAGGTGGACGGTCGAGGACATCCGCCCGGCGTGGGACGTCCTGCTCTCCGCCTTCGGCCCCGACCGGCTGATGTTCGGCTCCGACTGGCCGGTCTGCGTCCTCGCCGGCGGCTGGAACCGCTGGGCCGCCGCCGTCGGGGAACTCCTGGACGGCTGCTCGGGCGCCGAGATCCACGCGATCCTCGCCGGCACCGCGACGGACTTCTACCACCTGACGCCCGCCCCGGCGAAGGAGGGGACGACGTGCTCCTGACGGAACTGCTGCACCCCGGAATCCTCGAAGCCCTGGCCGGAGCCGGTCACGGCGCCCGCGTCCTGCTCGCGGACGGCCACTACCCCGCCGGTACGGCCACCTGCGAGCGGGCCAGAATCGTCCACCTCAACCTGAGGCCGGGCCTGCTGGACGTCACCACCGTGCTCGACGTCCTCCTGCGGGCGGTCCCCGTGGAGTCGGCCCAGGTGATGGTGCCGCCCGCGGGCGAACCGGAGCCACCGGCCATCGCCGAGTACCGCGCCCGGCTGGCGCCCGCCCCGGTGGAGACGCTGGACCGGTTCGCGTTCTACTACGCGGCACGCTCCCCCGACCTGGCGCTGGCGATCGTCACCGCCGACATCCGCACCTACGCCAACCTGCTGCTGACCATCGGCGTCCGCGCTGAAGGGACCCTGACCCCACGATGACACTCGCAGTCCGCTACACGGCCCCCCGCACCCTCGGCACAGCACCCGCGGAGATCCGCTCCCCCGGCCCGGGCGAGGTGGAACTGGCCCCCGCCTATGTCGGCATCTGCGGCACCGACCTGCACATCTTCCACGGCGACATGGACGCCCGGGTCGCCGCGCCCGCCGTCCTCGGACACGAGATGTCCGGCCGCGTCGTACGCGTCGGGCCGGACGTGGAGGGCTGGCAGCCCGGTGACGCGGTGACCGTGATGCCGCTGCGCTGGGACGGCACCTGCCCGGCGTGCGCCTCCGGTCACCGGCACGTCTGCCAGAACCTCGACTTCATCGGCATCGACTCGCCGGGCGCGATGCAGCAGCGCTGGACCGTGCCCGCCGCCACCCTCGTCCGGCTGCCCGGCTCCCTCGCCCTGGACCGGGCCGCGCTCGTCGAGCCCACCGCCGTCGCCGTGCACGACGTCGGCCGGGCCGGGGTGCGGGAGGGCGAGCGGGTCGTCGTGGTCGGCGGCGGGCCGGTCGGGGTGCTCATCGCGCTGGTGGCGCGGGCCGCCGGTGCCGAGGTCCGGGTGGTGGAGCTCAGCGCCCATCGGCGCCTGCTCGCAGAGGAGTTGGGCCTGACCGCCTGGGACCCGGCCGCCGACGACGTGCCCGAGCTCGTCCTGCGCTGGACCGGCGGCGCGGGCGCGGACGTCGCCTTCGAGGTCTCCGGCGCGGCGGGCGGAGCCGGCACCGCCGTGGAGGTGCTGGGCGTGCGCGGCCGGCTGTGCCTGGTGGCCATCCATCCCCGGCCCC
This sequence comes from Streptomyces sp. NPDC001851, assembly GCF_040297165.1. Lineage (NCBI taxonomy): Bacteria > Bacillati > Actinomycetota > Actinomycetes > Kitasatosporales > Streptomycetaceae > Streptomyces > Streptomyces sp. NPDC001851. Next base: position 110,421 of record NZ_JBEOYR010000030.1, read on the forward strand.
GCGAGGTGAACCTGCACCGCTTCTTCTGGCGCGAACTCACCCTCGTCGGCGCCCGGTTGTACGACCGCTCGGACTTCGAGCGGGCGGTGACGCTGGTGGCGGACGGCACGATTCCCGCCGAGCGGCTGATCAGCAAGGTCGTGCCCCTCACCGAGGCGCCCGCGGCCTTCGAGGCGCTTGAGGCGGGCGGGGACGTGATGAAGATCCTGGTGGACTGCGGCAACGGCACGACGGGAGCCTGAGATGCCTCTGTTCGACCTGACCGGCCGGCTCGCCGTCGTCACCGGCGCCCGGCGCGGCATCGGCCGGGCCATGGCCCGCGCGCTGGCCGAGGCCGGCGCGGACGTCATCGGTGTCAGCGCCTCGCTGGAGGAGTCCGGCAGCGCGGTGGAGAAGGACGTCGTCGCCGCGGGGCGCGCCTTCGAGGCGATCCGGACCGACTTCGCCGACCCCGACGCCGTACGGGCCCTGGGCGCGGACCTCGCGGGCCGCCGGCGGCCGGTGGACGTCCTGGTCAACAACGCGGGCACGATCCGCCGGACTCCTGCGGCCGAACACTCCGACGCCGACTGGGAGCTGGTCCTCCAGGTCAACCTCAGTGCCCAGTTCGCGCTCACCCGGGCGGTCGGCGCGGCGATGGTGGCCCGCGGCCAAGGGAAGATCATCTTCACGGCGTCGCTGCTCAGCTTCCAGGGCGGCATCACCGTGCCCGGCTACACCGCGGCCAAGCACGGCATCGCCGGACTGACGAAGGCGCTGGCCAACGAGTGGGCTCCGCACGGTGTCAACGTCAACGCCATCGCGCCGGGCTACATCGCCACCGACAACACCCGGGCGCTGCGGGACGATCCGGTGCGCGGCAAGGCGATCCTGGACCGCGTCCCGGCCGGACGCTGGGGCACCGCCGACGACCTCGCGGGCGCCACCGTGTTCCTCGCCTCCGAGGCCGCCGCCTACGTCCACGGCACCGTCCTGCCCGTCGACGGCGGATGGCTCGGCCGATGACCGCCGGCCTCGCCTCCGTGCTGGCCGGCGCCCGGATCCTGCCGGTGCTCACGGTGCCGTCCGTCGCGCACGCCGGCCCGCTCGCCGACGCGCTCACGGCGGGCGGGGCGCGGTGCGCCGAGGTCACCTTCCGTACCCCGGACGCCGAGCACGCGGTGAAGGCGATGGCGGCGCACGGCGGGCTGGCGGTCGGCGCGGGGACCGTGCTCACGCCCGAGCAGGCGGAGCGGGCCGTGGCGGCCGGGGCCCGGTTCGTCGTCAGCCCCGGCCACGACGCCGAGGTCGTCGCCAGGTGCCGGGAACTCGGCGTGCCCGTGGTACCGGGCATCGCCACCGCCACGGAGCTGATGGGCGCCCTGCGCGCCGGTCTCGACACGGTGAAACTGTTCCCCGCCGAGCCGCTCGGCGGCATGGGGATGCTCAAGGCACTCGCGGCTCCGTTTCCCCGGGCACGCTTCCTGCCGACCGGGGGCATCGGCCCCGCGCACCTGTCCGCCTATCTCTCCCACCCGGCGGTCCTCGCCGTCGGCGGCAGCTGGATGGCGACCGCCGACCACCTCCGGCGCGCCGACTACACCGCGATCCGGCGGCTGACCGCCGAAGCCGTCGAGAGGAGTACGGGATGAGCGTCCCCGAGGTCATCGCCCTCGGCGAGGTGATGCTCCGCTTCGACCCGGGCGAGGGCCGTGTCCGCACCGCCCGCACCTTCCAGGTCTGGGAGGGCGGCGGCGAGTACAACGTCGTACGGGGCCTGCGCCGCTGCTTCGGCCTGCGCACGGCCGTCGTGACCGCCCTGGTCGACAACGCGGTGGGCAGGCTTGCCGAGGACCTGATCCTCCAGGGCGGGGTCGACACCTCACTGATCCGCTGGGTGCCCGACGACGGTGTCGGCCGCACCGCCCGCAACGGGCTGAACTTCGTGGAGCGGGGCTTCGGCATCCGGGGCGCGCTCGGCGTCAGCGACCGCGCGAACACGGCGGTGTCCCAGCTACGCAAGGGGAACGTCGACTGGGACTCCCTCTTCGCCGGGGGCCCGCGCTGGTTCCACACGGGCGGCGTCTTCGCCGGCCTGTCGGACACCACGGCGGACGTGGCGGACGAGGCGATGGCCGTGGCACGCCGGCACGGCGTCACCGTCTCCTACGATCCCAACTACCGCCCGAGTCTCTGGGCCCACCGTGGCGGCGCCGAACGGGCCCGCGAGGTGGACCTGCGGCTCGCCCGGCACGCCGACGTGGTGGTGGGCGCCCTGGGCCTTGCCGGACCGCACCCCGGAGCGGTGCGCGTCCGCGCGGGCGAGGTGCCGGACGCGCTCGCCGAGGTGGCCGGCCTGCTGCCCGGGGCGAAGGTACTGGCCACGACGCTCCGCGGCGTGCCCTCGGCGGGCGTGAACGACTGGTCCTCGGCGGCCTGGTCACCGGCGACCGGCTTCGTCCCGGGCCCCGAGATGCCCGGCCTGCACGTCCTGGACCGCATCGGCTCCGGCGACGCCTTCGCGGCCGGACTGATCTACGGGCTGCTGGCCCCGGCCCCCGGCCCCGAGAACGAGCCCGAGGCCGATTCCTGGCCGGCTCACGGACGGCGGGGCGGAGCGGTTCCGGGGCAGGACCCGCTCGGCCGGCCCGGGTCGGCCGACGCACGGCTCGGGCGCACCGCCTCCGAGGCGCTCACGGATGCCGAACCGACCGGCGGCCCGCTCACCCTCGCCGGTCTGCACCGGGCCCTCGCCTACGGCACGGCTCACGGCGCACTCGCCATGACCACGCCCGGCGATGTCTCCATGGCCTCGCTCGCCGAGGTCGAGGCGCTCGTGGCGGGCGGCTCGGCCGCCGTCAGGCGTTGACCGGCACCCCTGTCCGACCCGTAGCCCCGAGGAGCATGTCGTGCGTACCCGGAAGATCACGAACACCACCGTCGGCGTCACCGAACTGGGCTTCGGGGCCTCCGTCATCGGCAACCTCTACCGGGTCACACCGGTCCAGGACGCGGCGTCCGCGATCGAAGCGGCCTGGGACAGCGGCATCCGGTACTTCGACACCGCGCCGCACTACGGGCTCGGCCTGTCCGAGCAGCGGCTGGGGGCCGCCCTGCGCGACCGCCCCCGCGAGCAGTACGTCGTCTCCTCCAAGGTGGGCCGGCTGCTCGTGCCCAACGAGCGGCCGCGGGGCGTCGACAGCGAGGGTTTCGCCGTCCGGGACGACCTGCGCCGCCAGTGGGACTTCAGCCGGGACGGCGTGCTCCGCTCCCTCGACGCCACCCTGGAGCGTACGGGTCTCGACCGCCTCGACATCGTCTACGTGCACGACCCCGACGACCACTGGCGGCAGGCCGCCGAGGAGGCCCTGCCCGCCCTCGCGGACCTGCGTGACCAGGGGGTGATCGGCGCGATCGGCGCCGGCATGAACCAGTCGGCCATGCTCGCCCGCTTCCTGCGCGAGACCGCGGCCGACGTGGTGATGCTGGCCGGACGCTACACGCTCCTCGACCAGTCGGCGCTGGACGACGTGCTGCCCGCCGCGCGGGAGCACGGCAAGAGCGTGATCGCCGTCGGCGTGTTCAACTCGGGCCTGCTCTCCCAGGACCGTCCCACGCCGGGCATGAAGTACGACTACAAGGACGCTCCGCCCGAGATCGTCGCCCGTGCCCTGGCCCTCGCCGAGGTCTGCGAACGTCACGGCACGACCCTGCCCGCCGCCGCGATCGCCTTCCCCTTCAGCCATCCCAGTATCATCAACGTCACCCTGGGAATGAGGAACCAGGAGCAGGTCAGGCACAACGTGGAACTCCACCGTCGGCACGTGCCGGAAGCTCTCTGGGACGACCTTCGCGCCCAGGGCCTGATCAGGCCGGACGTACCCACGCGGCACAGCGCGGAGAACACTCCGGAGAAAGGGGTGCGCGTTGTCCCTGACGGACAAGGCCATTGAGCGGATCCGTGAACTCATCCGCACCGGGGAGCTGCCACCGGGCTCGAAGCTGCCGCCGGAGCCGGAGCTGGCGGCCCAGCTGGGCCTGTCCCGCAACCTCGCTCGCGAGGCGGTCAAAGCACTCGCGGTCGCCCGCGTGCTCGAAGTCCGCCGGGGCGACGGCACCTATGTGACCAGCCTGCAGCCGAGCCTGCTGCTTGAGGGCCTGGGCGGCGCCGTCGAGCTGCTGCAGAGCGACTCGGCGGCGCTGCTGGACCTCATGGAGGTGCGCCGGCTCCTCGAACCGGTGGCCACCGCGCTCGCCGCCACCCGGATCTCCGACGACCAGCTGGCAGAGGTCAAGCAGCACCTGGACGCCATGCGAGCCGCACGCGACGATGTCGAACAGCTGAACGCGCACGACGCGGCGTTCCACCGCGCCGTGGTCTCGGCCACCGGCAACGAGACGCTGCTCACCCTGCTGGAGGGCATCTCGGGCCGCACCTTGCGCGCCCGCATCTGGCGCGGCCTGGTCGACGACCAGGCCGCGGGCCGGACCCTCGCGGAACACGAGGCGATCTTCGATGCCCTGTCCGCCCGCGACGCCGTCCTCAGCCAGGCCGCCGCACTGATGCACGTGAGCCACACCGAGCAGTGGCTGCGGGAACATCTGCGGAGCACCGGCCCTGCGGGGTGATGCCGCCCCACCGGATGCCCGGCCCGGTGCCCGCTATCCCAGTGTCCACCGCTGGTTGCTGCCGCCGTTGCAGGTCCACAGCTCGGCGAGGGTTCCGTCGGCGGTGGCCGCTCCGGTGACATCCAGGCACAGGCCGGACTGGACGCCGGTGACGGTGCCGTCGGGGTTCAGCGTCCACCGCTGGTTGGCCTGGCCGTTGCACGGCCAGATCTCCACCTTCGTCCCGGGAGTGGTCCGGTTGTCGTAGGCGTCCAGACACATCCGGGCGCTGCCGGAGTAGACGGTGAGCTGGCCGGAGGCGGAATGCGTCCATGTCTGGTTGCCCCCGCCGTTGCAGCCCCAGATCTCGACCTGGGTCCCGGCGGTCGTGGTGGAGTCCGGTACGTCCAGGCACTTGCCCGCACCCACCGCGTGCAGCGCACCGGTCACGCCGGCGCCGCCGCTGCTGGTGCCGCCCGCGACCCGGTACATCACCGTGCCGTGGGCCGGCACCGAGGCGCTGATGGTGCCGGAGGTGGTCGAGGACGCCCCCGACCACAGGTCGGTCAGGGCATAGGCGGACGCCCCGGTCTTCCCGATCGCGGCCGCGGTGGTGGTGATGGTCGCCGTCGATCCCGTCTCGTTGAACAGCGCCACCGACACATCCCCGTTTGCCAGCGGCTTCGCCAGCACGTCCAGGCCACCCGAGGACGACACCATGGTGCCCTGCTTGCCCAGGGGGTCCTGGTCGACCGCGATCACCCGGGAGTTGGTCAGGACGGACAAGGTGTCGGAACCGGCCGAGGGGATGTTGGTGCCCGCGATCAGCGGCGCGGCCATCTCCGCCCACAGACTGAACTCACTGCGGCTCTCGGTGGCCGTCAGCGAGCCGTTGCCGATCTCCAGCATGTCCGGGTCGTTCCAGTGGCCGGGGCCTGCGTACGGGGCCAGTCCCGCATTGCTGTGGAAGATCGACAGCATGCTGGAGTAGGTCGGGCTGATGTCCCCGGTGGTGCGCCAGCTGTTGCCCACGTCCGCACCCCAGGTCCACACGTCCTCCTGGCCCCAGTTGCACAGGCTGAACAGGATCGGCCGGCCGGTGGCCGCCAGGGCGTCCCGCATGGCGGTGTACCGGGTCCGTGCCGGCACCCCGGTGTTGTTGCAGTTGTCGTACTTCAGATAGTCCACACCCCACGACGCGAACGACTGCGCGTCCGTGGTCTCGTGCCCCAGGCTGCCCGGGTACCCCGCACAGGTCGCGGTGCCCGCGTCCTCGTAGATTCCCAGCTTCAGCCCCAGCGAGTGCACGTAGTCCGCGGTGCCCTTGATGCCGTCGGGGAACTTGGCCGGATCCGGCACCAGGCGGCCACCGGAGTCGCGGCTGTGCGTCATCCAGCAGTCGTCGATGTCGACGTACGAGTAGCCCGCCGCCTGCATGCCGTTGGTGTGCATCGCCTGCGCGGTGGACTTGATCAGCGACTCGGAGACATCGCAGCCGTACGCGTTCCAGTCGTTGAATCCCATCTGCGGCGTCAGCGCGAGCCCGTTGCCCAACGCCGCGGCGGGCTGCGCCGTGCCGAGGGAGAGGAGGGGGACGGCCACGGTGAGCAGCACGGCCGAGAAGGTGAGTGCCAGGGTTCTGCGCAGGGACAGCAGCAGGGACAGCAGCGGGGGCAGCGGTCGGAGGCGTCTGGCTCTCGCAGTGGTCATCGGAGCCCTCACCGCAGGCTCCTGTGCTGGTTGGCGCCGCCGGTGGCGTCCCAGACCTGCACGGACGTGCCGTTCGCGGAGGTCCCCCTACTGCCGCCCAGCGCGGACAGCACCGCGCCGTAGGCCGGCTTCTTGTTGCCGCCCGCGTCGAACAGCAGCGGGTTCTCCCCCGTCCGCCACGAGTCGCTGTCCCTGATCCCCCACACGGTGATGCCGGTGCAGCGGGCGACGCGCATGCACGCCTGCACGGTGCCGGCGTAGGCGGTCGGCGGGGCCTGGGCGATGTCGAGTTCGGTGATCTGGACGTCCACGCCGAGGGCGGCGAACCTGGACAGGGTGGTCTGGAAGCTCGGGGGCGGGCCGCCGGCGCCGAAGTGGCTCTGGAAGCCGACGCAGTCGATGGGCACGCCGCG
>NZ_JBEOYR010000031.1:0-116659 GCF_040297165.1 Streptomyces sp. NPDC001851
GCGATCGCGGCGGTCAACGGACCGCGGGCTGTTGTGGTGTCGGGTGATGAGGATGCCGTCGTCCCGGTTGTCGAGCGGTTGGAGTTGCTGGGGCGTAAGACACGGCGTCTGACGGTGTCGCACGCGTTCCACTCGCCGCGTATGGACGGGATGCTGGCGGAGTTCCGCGAGATCGCCGCCGGACTGACCTACCACACCCCCCGGATCCCCGTCGTCTCGAACGTCACCGGTGAACTCGCCGACGCGGCCCGGCTCGGCTCCGCCGACTACTGGGCTCAGCATGTCCGCGAGGCGGTCCGCTTCGCCGACGGTGTACGGACCCTCGCCCGCGAAGGCGTGACGAACTTCGTCGAGCTCGGCCCCGACGGCGTGCTGACCGCGCTCGTCGAGGACACGCTCGACGGTGAGCAGGGCGAACACCTCGCGTTGCCTCTGCTGCGACGCGACCGGCCGGAGACCGGCACTCTCGTCGCGGGTCTCGGACAGCTGCATGCGACGGGCGTCCCGGTCGACTGGCATGCCTTCTTCGCGGGCAGCGGAGCCCGCCGCGTCGATCTCCCCACCTACGCCTTCCGGCAAGAGCGCTTCTGGCTCGACGCCGGTACGGACGACGACGAGGCCGGTGGAGCGGGCACGAACCCGACCGGGCATCCGTTGCTGGGCGCCGCGCTCGACCTCGCCGGCGCCGACGAGGCGCTGTTCACCAGCAGGATCTCGGTGCGGAACCAGCCATGGCTCGCGGACCACACCGTCTTCGGCAGCCCGGTGCTGTCCGCCGGCGCTGTCGTGGAGCTGGTGGCGCGTGCGGGCCAGGAGGCAGGGGCGTCCGGCTTGGCCGAACTCCTGCTCCGTACACCGCTCGTGCTGCCGGCCGAGGCGGCCGTACGGCTCCAGGTCAGGGTGGGCGTTCCGGAGCCCGAAGGCTCGGAGGACGCCGGCCGGCGGGCGGTCGCTGTGTACGCCCGACCCGATACGGCCGACGCCTCCTGGACCCTGCACGCGGAAGGACACCTCGAAGCCGGTGACGGCGGCATCGGTGAACTGGACCCGGCGGTGCTGGACACCGCCCTGCTGGACCACTCGTTCACCGCGGGCGAAGGGACCGTGCTCGTGCCCGCGGAGTGGCGCGGTGTACGGATTCACTCCGCCGTCACGGAGTCGGCCCGGGCGCGCCTGACCGAGACGGGAGAAAACACCGTTGCCGTCCAACTGTTCGGGGAACGCGGGGAGTTGCTCGCAACGGTGGACTCCGTGCGCTACCGGGAGGTGGCCGAGGAGGAGTTCACGGCCGCCTCGGGTGTGTACGGCGACGCGCTGTTCCGCGTCGAATGGACACCCGTCACCGCCACCGTCCCGCATCCCGGCGATGCGCTCCACTGGGCCCTGCTGGGGACCGGTGCCGGCCCGGACACCGCCCACGACCTGGTACGTCACGAGGACGTGGCCGCGGTCGGCAAGGCCGTCGACGCCGGAGTGCCCCTCGACACCGTACTGATGTACTGGCCATCGGGCGCGGCCGAGAGCGGTACGGCGCTCCGCGCGGCGACCCACCGTGTGCTGGCGCTCGTCCAGGACTGGCTCGCCGACGAACGGCTCGTCGGCACACCGCTCGTCGTGGTCACCACCGGTGGCGCGGCGGTGGGCGCGCAGGACTCCGTCGACCTGGAGGCGGCGACGGTCCGCGGGCTGCTGCGCTCCGTCCAGGCGGAGCACCCGGCCAGGCTGGTCCTCGTCGACATCGAGCCGGTCGGTACAGAGCCGGTCGGGACGGAGCCGGCCGACGCGGAGCCGGTCGGCGCCGCGCCCCTCCCCACCCCACTCGCCACCTTTGCCGCGGCCCTGGCATCGGGCGAGCCCGAAACAGCGGTCCGCGACGGACGGCTGCTCGCGCCGCGCCTCGGCCGGGTTCCGCTCCACGGCGGACGCGCCCGGACCTTCGACCCCGAGGGTACTGTGCTGATCACCGGCGGCACCGGTGCGCTGGGCGGCCTGTTCGCCCGGCACCTGGCCTCCCGCCACGGCGTGCGGCATCTGCTGCTGGTCGGCCGCGGAGGACAGGACACCGACGGCGCCGAGGAGCTGGCGGCCGAGCTCACTGCGCTCGGCGCCGACGTCACGTTCGCCGCGTGCGACGTCGCGGACCGCGAAGCGCTCGCGGCAGTCCTCGGCGCGATACCGGCCGAGCACCGGCTCACCGCGGTCGTCCACGCGGCGGGCACCTCGGACATCGGCGCCGTCCCGGCGCTGGACTCCGCCCGGCTCGGCTCGGTACTGCGTCCGAAGGCGGACGGGGCATGGCATCTGCACGAACTCACCCGGGACATGGACCTGGCGGCCTTCGTGCTCTTCTCCGACTCGGCGGGGACCCTCGGCGGTGCGGGCCGGGCGGGCTACGCGGCGGCGAACGCCCACCTCGACGCGCTGGCCGCCCACCGGGCGGCGCTCGGACTGCCCGCCACCTCGCTGGCCTGGGGACTGTGGGATCTCCCGCAGGGAGCGGGCGGCATCAACGCCGGCCTCGACGAGGCCAGTCGGGAGCGACTGCTCCAGGACGGCCTGCGGCCGCTGACGCCGCCCGTGGGAACGGCACTGTTCGACGCGGCACTCTCCGTGTCCGGGAGCGGCGCCCCCGCTGACACCGTCCTGCTCGCCACGCCCGTGAACCTGTCGGCGATGCGCGCCCACGGCTCCGTACCGGCGCTGTTCCGGACGCTTGCCGGGCTCCCGGCACGTGCTGCCACCCACGCCGGTGCCGGGGCAGAGCCGTTGGCGCGACGTCTCGCCGGACTCGACGACGAGGAACGGCAGCGGCTGGTGCTCGACCTGGTGCGTACCCAGGTGGCCGACACACTCAGGCGCGCGGATCCGGCCTCCGTGGGGGCCGAACGGCCCTTCCAGGACATGGGCTTCGACTCGCTCACCGCCGTCGACCTGCGCAACAGGCTGAAGGCGGAGACCGGGCTCCCGCTGCCCGCGACGCTGATCTTCGACCACCCGTCGCCGGCCGCGCTCACACAGTTCATCCTCGCGCAGGCAGCGGCCGACGAGCAGCCCGGCGCGACCTCGGTCCTGGCCGAACTGGACGGGCTGGAGGCGGCGATCGCGTCGGCCGGTCCCGACGGCCTGGACCGGACCGTGCTCACCGAACGTCTGCGGGTGCTGCTGGCCAGGCTGGACGCCGACCGGACGGAGGAGGAGCAGGCACCCGACGCGGCGAGCAGGCTCGCCGACGCATCGGCCGACGAAATCTTCGACTTCATCGACAGCGAGCTGGGCCGTGGCACGAACTGACCGTCCCAGCCATCCAAGGAGAAGCGGGTTCCACATGCCGAACGAAGAGAAGCTGGTCGAGTACCTCAAGTGGGTGACCGCGGATCTCCAGAAGACGCGCCAACGGGTCGCCGAACTGGAGGCGGGACAGGACGAGCCCGTGGCGATCGTCGGCATGGCCTGCCGATTCCCCGGTGTCACCTCGCCGGACGAGCTGTGGCAGCTCGTCGTGGACGAGGGCGACGCGATCTCGGACTTCCCCACCGACCGTGGCTGGGACCTGGACAGCCTCTACGACCCCGATCCGTCCCGGCCCGGGAAGATCTACATCCGCCAGGGCGGCTTCCTCGACGGCGCGACCCGGTTCGACGCCGCGTTCTTCGGTATCTCGCCGCGCGAGGCCCTGGCGATGGACCCGCAGCAGCGGGTGCTGCTCGAAACCGCGTGGGAAGCCATCGAGCAGGCGGGCATCGACCCCACGACCCTCAAGGGCACCAGGACCGGTGTCTTCGCGGGCCTCGTCGAACAGAGCTATCTGGACCTGGACAGCCCCGAGGAGTTCGAGGGCTACCAGATGACCAGCAAGCTCAGCTCGATGGCGTCGGGCCGCATCTCGTACACCCTGGGCCTGGAGGGCCCCTCGGTGTCGGTCGACACGGCCTGCTCGTCGTCGCTGGTCGCCCTGCATCTCGCGGTGCAGTCGCTGAGGTCGGGCGAGTCGACGCTCGCGCTCGCGGGCGCCTCGTACATCTCCGCGCACCCCGGCGGGTACATCGACGGCTCCCGGCAGCGAGGACTCGCCGAGGACGGCCGGTGCAAGCCGTTCTCCGCCGCCGCCGACGGCATCGGCTGGTCCGAGGGCGTCGGCCTCCTCGTGGTCGAGAAGCTCGCGGACGCACGGCGCAACGGCCACCGGGTCCTCGCCGTCGTACGGGGGAGCGCCGTCAACCAGGACGGCGCGTCGAACGGCCTGACCGCGCCGAACGGTCCCTCGCAGGAGCGGGTGATCCGCCAGGCACTGGCCAACGCCAAGCTGACGGCGGCCGATGTGGACGCGGTCGAGGCGCACGGCACGGGCACCCGGCTCGGCGACCCCATCGAGGCCCAGGCGCTGCTGGCCACCTACGGCAGGGCGAGGCCCGAAGGGCGACCCCTCCTCGTCGGCTCCCTCAAGTCCAACATCGGCCACGCACAGGCGGCTTCGGGCGTCGGCGGACTGATCAAGATGATCCAGTCCCTGCGTCATGGGTTACTGCCCAGGATGCTGCACCTCGACGAACCCACGCCCTTCGTGGACTGGTCGGCGGGCGACGTCGAACTGCTCGGCGAGGCCCGCCCGTGGCCCGAGACGGGGGCGCCTCGCCGGGGCGCGGTCTCGGCGTTCGGAGCCAGCGGCACCAACGCGCACGTCATCCTGGAACAGGCGCCCGAGGACGAGCCCGAGCCGGCGCCGGCCGTGGACTCGCCCGCCGTCGACCTGCCGGCCGTACCCTGGGTGCTGTCCGCCAAGACCCCCTACGCGCTGCGTGCCCAGGCCCGCAGGCTGCACACCTTCGCCACCCGTGACGCCGGCCCCGGCACGCTGGACGTGGCGCTGTCGCTCGCCACCACCCGTACGGCGATGGAACGGCGAGCCCTCGTAGTCGGCCGCGACCGGGAACAACTGCTCAGCGGCCTGGACGCCTTGGCGAACGGGACCGAGGCGGACAACGTCGTCACCGGCACCGCCGGCGAAGGCGGCAAGACGGTGTTCGTCTTCCCCGGACAGGGCAGCCAGTGGCCCGAGATGGCCCGCGAGCTGCTGGACTCCTCCGGCGTGTTCGCGGCGCGGATCGCCGAGTGCGCCAAGGCGCTGGAACCGTACGTCGACTGGTCGTTGGACGACGTGCTGCGCGGCGTCGAGGGCGCCGCGTCGCTGGAGCGGCTCGACGTGGTGCAGCCCGTGCTGTTCGCGGTCATGGTCTCACTGGCCGAGCTGTGGCGTGCGCACGGCGTGCAACCGGCAGCCGTGGTCGGGCACTCGCAGGGCGAGGTCGCCGCCGCGTACGTCGCGGGAGCCCTCTCCCTCGACGACGCCGCCCGGGTGGTCGCCCTGCGCAGCGCCATCGCCCTCAAGCTCCAGGGCACCGGCGGCATGGCAGCGGTCGGGCTGCCGCGCGAGGACGTCGCCGCACGCCTGGAACAGTGGGACGGCAGGCTGTCGATCGCGGTGGAGAACGGCCCCAGTTCGGTGCTGGTCGCCGGGGACCGCGACGCCCTCGACGAGCTCGTCGCCCAGTGCAAGGCGGACGGAGCGCGGACCAAGCGGTTCCCCACGGACTTCGCCTCGCACTCGCCGCAGGTGGAGGCCGTACGGGAGGAGCTGCTCAGGGCGCTCGCGCCGGTACGGCCGCAGCAGGGCACCGTTCCGTTCTTCTCGACGGTGACCTGCGACTGGGTGGACACCGACCGTCTGGACGCCGAGTACTGGTACACGAATCTGCGCGGGACGGTGGAGTTCGCCCGCTCGGCCCTGGCCCTGGCCGAGCAGGGGTACGGGGCCTTCGTCGAGGTCAGCCCCCATCCGGTGCTGACCTCGCACCTTCAGCAGAACCTCGGCGACGAACCGGTCATCACCGGCACGCTCCGGCGCGACGACGGCGGCATCGGCCGCTTCCTCGCCTCCCTGGGCGACTACCAGGTGCGCGGCGGGGAGGTCGACTGGACCCGGCTGTTCGCGGGCACCGGCGCTCGCCGCGTCGAGCTGCCGACGTACGCCTTCCAGCACGAGCGGTACTGGTACGAGTCCGGCTCCGACACGCTCGACGCCACCGGTCTCGGGATGAGCGCGACCGGTCATCCGCTGCTCGGCGCCGCGGTCGCCCTGGCCGGAACCGAGCAGACGCTGTTCACCAGCAGGCTCTCGCTGCACACGCACCCCTGGCTGGCCGATCACACCGTCGCGGGCACCGTCGTCCTGCCGTCGTCCGCCCTGGTGGAACTCGCCTTGCGCGCAGGTGACGAACTCGGCTGCACGGCCGTCGACGAACTGCGCGCCGGCACACCGCTCGTACTGCCCGCGCACGGCGGCGTGCAGCTCCAGGTAGCCGTGGGCGCCGCGGACGAGAACGCCGTGCGGCATCTCACGGTGCACGCCCGTCCCGAGGACGGCGACGTCCGGTGGACCGAGATCGCCCGGGCCCGGCTGAGCGTCCGCGGCCGAGGCGCTCCGTTCACCACAGGACAGTGGCCGCCCGCCGGGGCGGAGGCGATCGACCTGGAGGGGGCGTACGACGGGCTCGCCGCGGCGGGCCTCGCACACGGCCCGACGTTCCGGGCGCTTACCGCGCTCTGGCGCGCCGACGACTCCGTCGTCCACGCGGAGTTGGCGCTGCCGGAGCGGTCCGCCGGTGACGCGGCCCGGTTCGGTGTGCACCCTGCCCTGCTCGACGCGCTGACGCACGCCGTGCAGATCGCGGACGCGGCGGCCGACGCCTCGGCACGGCCGTCGCCGTGCACGGCCGTCGGCTGGGGAGACGTCCAGCTGTACGCCACGGGCGCCACCGCGCTGCGCGCACGGCTGACCCGCGCCGCCGACGGCAGCCTGTCCGCGCTGCTCACCGACCTGAGCGGGCAGCCGGTCGCCGCCGTGGGCTCACTCACGCTCGAACCCGTGGCGACCGGCCGGCTGGAGCGTGCCGGCGCACGTGACAACGACGCGCTCTTCCACACCGACTGGACCCCGATCGCGCTGGCGCAACCCGACGAGACGCTCCGCTTCGCCGAGTTGGGCGACACCGAGACATCCCCGGCGCGCGCGGGGGACGTCGACGCCGCCCTCGTACGCCTGCGGTCCCGGGACGACGCGGACGAACCCGTCGGCGCCGCCCACGCGGCCACCCACCGGGTGCTCTCCCTCATCCAGGCCTGGATCGCCGATGACTCGCTCTCCGACACACCGCTGCTCGTACTGACCCGGGGAGCGGTGGCCGCCGCACCCGGCGAAGGGATCCGCGATCTGGGCGCGGCGGCCGTATGGGGCCAGGTCCGCTCGGCGCAGTCCGAGCACCCGGGCCGGTTCGTGCTGATCGACACCACGGACGCCGATGGCGAACCCTCGCCGGAGACCCTGTCGGCGGTCGTCGCCTCCGGCGAGCCCCAACTGGCCCTGCGCGCGGGCAAGGTGCTGCTGCCACGACTGCGCCGGGTACCGGTGACTCCCACGGGATCGCCCTCCGGGTCCTGGAACCCCAAGGGCACCGTGCTCATCACCGGCGGCACCGGCACCCTGGGCGGCCTGTTCGCCCGTCATCTCGTCGCCGAACACGGCGTGACCCGGCTGCTGCTCACCAGCCGCCGGGGCCCCGACGCGCCGGGCGCCGCCGAGCTCGCGGCCGAGCTCGCCGAGCTGGGCGCCGAGGTCGACGTCCGCGCCTGCGACGCCGCCGACCGGGACGCGCTCGCCCGCGCACTGGCCGCGATCCCGCAGGACCGCCCGCTGACCGGCGTGGTGCACGCCGCCGGCACCCTGGACGACGGGCTGATCACCACGATGACCCCGGAGCGCCTGGACGGGGTGCTGCGGCCGAAGGTCGACGCGGCGTGGCACCTGCACGAACTCACCCTCGACCTCGGCCTGTCCGCGTTCGTGCTGTTCTCGTCCCTCGCGGGCGTCATCGGCGGTGCCGGCCAGTCCAGTTACGCCGCCGCGAACACCTTCCTCGACGGGCTCGCCGAGTACCGGGCCGGCCTCGGCCTGCCCGCGACCTCGGTTGCCTGGGGCCTGTGGGCGCAGACCGGCACCATGGGTGACCTGTCGGCGGCCGACCTTGAGCGCATCGCGCGCGCCGGCTATCCGCCCATCGCCTCCGAACGGGGCCCGGCCATGCTGGACCTCGCGCTGGGCCTCGACCGCGCCACCGCCGTGGCCACCCCGCTGAACATCGAGGCGCTGCGGGAACAGCCACGGCAGGTGCCCGCGGTGCTCGGATCCCTGGTGCGCGTACCCTCGCGTCCCGCCGCCCGGAACAGCGATGTCCCCAACGGCTCTTTGGCACGCGACCTCAGCGGCCTGCCCGAGGAGGAACAGCGAGGCCGGGTGCTCCATCTCGTGCGGGCCGAAGCGGGGGCGGTGCTCGGCCACACGGCACCGGACACCATCGCTGAGCACCAGCCCTTCACCGATCTGGGCTTCGACTCACTGACCGCCGTCGAACTGCGCAACCGCCTCGGCTCGCTGACCGGGCTGCGGCTGCCGACCACACTCGTCTTCGACCACCCCACCCTGGCCGGACTCACCGAGTACCTGTGGGCCGAACTGGTGGGGCAGGCGGGCGCGGACGAGGGATCGGCCGACCGTCCCGCGGTCGACTTCGCCGCGGAGATACGCCTCGCCGACGACATCCGCCCGGCCGCGGAGGTACACCGCGTCACCGAGAACCCCAAGGAGGTGTTCCTGACCGGCGCCACCGGGTTCCTGGGCGCCTATCTCCTGCGCGATCTGATGCGTACGACGGACGCGACCGTGCACTGCCTGGTGCGGGGCGCCGACGAGACGGTGGCACTGGAGCGGCTGCGGGCGAACCTTCAGTGGTACGGGATCTGGGACCAGGTCGACACCGAGCGGCTGTCGGTCGTGGTCGGCGATCTCGGCCTGCCGGGCCTGGGGCTCGCTCCTGAGCGCTTCGACGAGCTGGCCCGGACGGTCGACGCGGTCTACCACCCCGGGGCCATGGTCAACTGGGTGCAGCCGTATGCGACGGTCAAGGCGGCCAACGTGTCGGGCACGGAGGAGATCCTCCGGTTGGCCGCCCGCCACCGCACGGTCCCGGTCCACTACGTGTCCACCCTGGGCGTGTACGTCGGCCGGGACACCGGCGGTGCCGGCATCAAGGTCTCCGACCCGAGCGGCCCCGGCGACACCCTGCCGACCGGCTATACCCAGAGCAAGTGGGTGGCGGAGCAGATCATCGAGTTGGCCAGGGAGCGGGGTCTGCCGGTCTCCGTCTACCGGGTCGACCTGATCGCCGGGGACCACGAGAGCGGTGCCTGCCAGACCCGCGACTTCGTGTGGCTCACCCTGAAGGGGCTCCTCCAGGCCGCGGCGGTGCCGGGTGACATCCCGGTGCGGTTCCGTCTGATGCCGGTCGACTACGCGAGCGCCGCGATTCTGCACATCTCCCGGCAGGCCGGGAGGGACGGCCGGACGTTCCATGTGTGCAGCCACACCGGACTGACCCTGGGCACCATGGTGGAGGAGCTGCGCGCGCACGGGTACACCCTCGATGAACTCGACTGGGACAGCTGGCGTGACCGCGTGACCGCCGACCCGGACAACGCGATGGTCCCGCTCTTCGACGCGTTCGAGGTGATGGCCGCCGCTCCGGACGCCTTCTATCCGCCGATCGACGACCGCGAGACGGCCGAGGCGCTGGCGGGCAGCGGAATCCGCTGCCCGGAGGCGACCCGCGAACTGTTCGGCAAGCACGTCGAGTTCTTCGCGGAGAGGGGGTACTTCCCGGCGAAACAGGCCGCACGGTGACTGCGGCATATGCATCATAACGACTTCGCCATGATGAAAAGGGATGGGAGAGGAAAATAGGGTATTCGGCCATGTTGGAGTGAACGTACCCAGGGCGGCGCCCACGGCGAAGCAGGTCTTGCCGAACGGGTACACGTGCTCCCCTTCGGAGGAACCAGTTGTTGCAACATCTCCGCGCGGCGCTTGCCTGGGCCTCAAGCGTCGCCGTCATCGCCGGTAGCCTGATCGCCGGTGCTGTGCCGGCGTCCGCGGACGCCGGCCCGGTGTTCACCGTGATGAACACCAGCGAGACCCTCCCCGACGGCGTATGGTTCCGCAACAGCCCTCACACCCAGGACACCGCGCGCATCACCGGCCTCGGCGTCTACCGCGGTGAGCAGGTACGGGCCGAGTGCTATCTGATGGGGGATTCCGTAGGCCCGTACGGCAATCGGGTCTGGTACTACAGCGACAACGTCTCCCGACCCAGCGCTGCGGGACGCCCCGACAAGGGGTTCCTGAACACCCACTACATCAGCGACGGCATGACCGCCAACCACGTGGCCCCAGGCGTCCCGCCGTGCGGCGGCACTCCGAGTCCTCCCGCTGCGACGGGCCAGAACGTGGCCTACTACTCGGGGAAGGGCAGTGCCGGGGCGGATCTGGCGCGCAGCCTGCACTTCGGCCGGGTGCTGACCGCCGACGGCAGTTACGACGGGAAATGGCCGGGTGGCGGCTCCTGCCAGCCGTCGGCGAACGCCGTGGCGTTCGCGGGCAAGAACATCACGCGCCTTGCCGGGTGGAGCCTGGGCCGGCTCGGTCCCATCTACGCGCTGCGATACCTCAAGGACCACGCTCCGGGCCGGGCGAAGAACATCAACTACGTGGTGCTCTACGACCCGGGGACGCCGCAGTCGGACTTCGGGACATGCGACGAACCGGGCACTCGTACCGTGCAGGCCGATCAGACGCTGGCCTGGTGGCTTCGGCTCTCGTCGGACAACCGCCTGATCATCATGGCCGGCAACCTGACCGCTACCAACCACCATCAGAGCATCCAGCAGAACTACTTCCCCGCCATCAAGCGCGCGGGCGGGGGCGTCCGCAGCCGTGTCCTGGTGTGCAATTACGGTCTGGGACACGCGGAGGTCTGGAAGACCTACGCCCACGTGATGTCGCAAGACCGTCTGCCCACGACACAGGGGTTGAGCTCCTGCCCGCGGCAGGGTTCGAGCCAGGTCTGGGGCTGGAACCCCTGACCCGTCGCCACTCCGCCCTGCCTGCCTGTCTCCGGCCGCCCTGCGCGGCTTGGGACAGCAGGTGTGGCCGGCGCCGGCGAGGGTGATGTGCTGACCTCACCGACGCCGGCCTGGAACCAGCCGACACACGGAAGACCGGTTGAGGGGGCAGTTGTGCCGTGGCCGCGCCGCTTCGACAAGCCGTCCCTGGACGGCCGCTCCGCCGACTGCTGAAGGGCCCCGGCGCCGGTGCGCCGGGGCCTGCTCCCGCGCCGTGGCTCAGCGGGCCGTGTGCCTCATGCGGTGTGGATCTCCAGGGCGGCACGCACGGCGGACTCCACGGCTCCCTCGATCCACGCCGGCTTGACGGACGTGTGGTCCCCGGCGAAGTGCAACGGCCCTTCGCGCAGGGGGATGGCGGGCAGCAACTCCGTATGCTGTCCGGGCAGCAGCACGGACGCCTCACCGTAGGAGTAGGGGTTGCGCAGCCAGCTCTGCGTGCGGCCCGCGCCGGTGTAGAAGACCTCGATGCGCTGGCCGTAGACCTGCTGGAGGCCGCACAGGGCGTGTGGGTACCGTGCCTCGTCGTCGAGGGAGTCCCAGCGCAGCGCGTCGTCGGCCCAGCTGTAGGAGGCCAGGACCACACCCCCTGCGCTGCCCGGGACCGGATGGGAGGGGTGGAACATGAACCGGTTGGCGTTGTCCGACACCGAGCCGCCCCCCACGACGCCGACCGCCTCCGGCTGGTCGCGCCCGACGGCGCGGTTGGCGGCGTAGTGGGTGCGCTGACCCGCTGTGATGTGCCCGGCGGGCACGGAGGGATGGGCGCCGAGCAGGCTGCCGTCCGCGGTGGCCCGGCCGGTCCGGTAGGTGTCGTACAGGCCGGGGTCGACGGCGTGCAGCTCGCGCCTCCAGTCGGCCTCGTCGAACTCCCACCAGCGGCGGCTGAACTCCAGCAGCACCTTGGTCGCGCTGTCGTAGTGCAGTTCACAGACCGCGCGGCGCTTGCCGTACGACAGGGGCGGGTCGATCTGGACGTGGCGCAGCCCGGAGAACGGCACCGTGACCACGGCGGCGTCCGCGGTGAACTGTTCGCGCACGACCGGACCGCCGCGGCCCTCCGACACGGTGTCCACCCACACGTGCGGGCCCTTGCTCCGGACGTGTGCGGTGTCCGGCGAGGGGCGGTCGGGGTGGTGGTACTCGATCCGTGTGACACGGCGGTCGAACCGCACGTCCCCGCGCACGCGTTCCAGGAGGGCGTCCGGCAGCACGGCCGTGCCGCCCTCCAGCTCGTAGAAGGGCGTTTCGGGGCTGATGAGGGAGGAGCCGATGAAGCTGTGGACGAAGGACAGGGGGAGGCGTGAGGTGAGGTTCTCCAGGGTGCCGATCAGGTCGATGGTCCGCTCGTCGAGGCCGGCCTCCTCGGTGAGGAAGCGGAACATCGACCAGTCACCGAACCGCTGCACCACGCGCGCCCAGCCCCGCAGCCGCTCCTGGAGAGGCTTGTCGACCCGCTTGCCGTCGCGGCCGACGTAACCGAACTCGTCGCGCACCGGGTCCAGCGCGGAACGCAGGATGGCGGCGGCCGGAGTGTCCCAGTGGGCCCGGGGGACACCGAAGGAACGGTTCACGCGCCGGGGCGCGCGGGTGTAGTCGGCGCGCCGCATGCGGATACCGTTGACATGGATCCAGCTGCGGCCCACAGGACGTCCCTCGTGGTCGACGTCGACGTAGTGGAAACGCCGCTTCTTCAGGCCGAACTGGTCGATCAGCTCCATCACCAGGGGATGGCTGCCGGGGATGCGCATCGCGCCCGCTTCGGCGTACTGACGGGGATCGGCGAAGGGCTGCTCGGCGTGTTCGTGGCCGCCCTTGCGGAAGGTCTTGATCCGGCCGCCCGCGCGGTTGCCGTTGGCCTCCAGCACCGTCACCCGGTGACCTGCCCTCCTCAGCAGCCACGCAGCCACCAGACCGGCCGGACCGGCGCCGATGACCAGGACGTTCTTGGCGTGTGTTCCTCGCTGAGCCGGCAGCCCCTCGCGCAGGACGCGCTGGTAACGCGGGACGAGGGGGAGGTCATCGGAGTCCAGTACGAGGAGCGCACGAGCGACGGCAAGGCACCGGTCGAAGTCGGTGCCACGCCTGTCGCGCGGGGCGGTGGGTGCGGGCAGAGCCGCGGCGACACCGCCGTTCAGGGCCGTCGCCACCGTGGCCGTGCCGGCCACCGCCGCGAAGCTCCGTCGGGAGAAGCCGCCATCCGAGCGCACCACCGCGTGATCTTCAGTCATGGCGGTCTTTGTACGGGCGGCCGTGCCCAGGCGTCCGCTCTTCGCTCCGGCGTTGACTCGAAGGGGCGAAGACGGCGACAAACACTGACGTCACAGCGGGCCCGCCGGCGGGGACGGCTCCGGAGACCCGAACGGATGAATGCCGAGTGAACTCCCCTGGGAGCCGCGGTGGGTACCCCACACTGCCACAGGCGTATCGGGCGACGGAGGGGGAAGGGTGGCGCATTGGCGCACTTCGTTCGGTGACAGGGCCCGTTACTGGTTCGACAGCACGCTGGCCCGCGGTGCCTCCGCTCTCGTCGGCTGGATGGCACTGGTGTGTCTGGCCGTCGTCGTCCCGGCCAGTGCGGTGCTGGTGTGGACCGACCCCGGCGCGCCGGCGTCCCTGACGGGCCGACTGGCGCAGGTGTGGCACCTCACCGGGGAGACGCTGCGGCTGGGCGGTGCGACGGGCACTCCGCTGCGCGTGACGATGTCGGTACTGCTCGCACTGGTCGCTCTGCTGTATGTCTCGACGGTCGTCGGTCTGATCACGACGGCGCTCACGGAGCGGCTCACCGCGTTGCGACGAGGCCGTTCCACCGTGCTGGAAAAGGGGCACGCCGTGGTCCTCGGATGGTCGGAGCAGGTCTTCACGGTGGTGAGCGAGCTGGTGGCCGCCCACGCCAACCAGCGGCGCGGCGCGGTGGCCGTGCTGGCCGACCGGGACAAGACCGGCATGGAGGAGGCACTGAGCGCGAAGGTGGGTCCCGTCGGCCGTACGCGGCTGATCTGCCGCAGTGGCCCCACAACCGACCCGGCCGTGCTCACCCTGGCCGGCCCGGCCGCGGCCGGTGTCGTGCTGGTCCTGCCCCACGACGAGCCCGACGCCGACGCCGAGGTGGTCAAGACGCTGCTGGCGCTCAGGGCGGCCCTCGCCGAGGACGGAGCGCGTCCGCCCGTCGTCGCCGCCGTCCGGGACGACCGCTACCGCTTGGCCGCACGTCTCGCAGCGGGGCCGGGCGGCGTCGTTCTGGAGAGCGACACCGTCACCGCCCGGCTGATCGTCCAGGCCGCCCGCCGCCCCGGGCTCTCCCTCGTCCACCGGGAGCTGCTCGACTTCGCCGGCGACGAGTTCTACCTGGTCAACGAGCCGGCCCTAACCGGCCGCCCGTTCGGGGACGCTCTGCTGTCCTATCCGACGTCCAGTGTCGTCGGGATCATGCGAGGAGACACCCCCCTGCTCAACCCGTCGGCGCGGATGTCCCTCGCTCCCGGCGACCTGCTCATCGTCATCTCCCGTGACGACGACACGGCCTGGATGGACGACTGTGCGCAGTTGGTCGAGGAGACGGCGGTGGCGTCCGGCCCCGCCACGCCCGCGCGACCGGAGCGCGTGCTCCTGCTGGGCTGGAACCGCCGAGCGCCGCTCGTAGTGGAGCAGCTGCGCCGCCGTGCCCGGCCCGGCTCGGCCGTCGACGTGCTGGCGAACGCTGGTGAAGCGACAAACCGGCAGGTCAGCGAGGTGGACGCGCACAGCGGCACCGACCTGACCGTGACCCTGCACCACGGGGACATCACCCGGCCCGAGACCCTGCGGCAGCTGGACGTTCACTCCTACGACAGCGTTATCGTGCTCGGCCAGGACCCCGCTCCCGGACAACCGCCGGACGACCCCGACAACCGTACGCTCGTCACCCTCCTGCTTCTGCGCCAGCTTGAGGAAGCCACCGGACGTGAACTGCCCGTGGTCACCGAACTGATCGACGACCGCAACCGGGCGCTGGCCCCCATCCGTCCGGGAGCCGACGTGATCATCAGCGGTAAGCTCATCGGCCTGCTCATGGCACAGATCTCCCAGAACCGGCACCTGGCAGCGGTGTTCGAGGAACTGTTCTCCGCCGACGGCACCGGCATTCGCCTGCGGCCGGCCACCGACTACGTGCTGCCGGGGTGTGAGACCTCCTTCGCCACGGTCGTGGCCGCGGCACGTCACCGCGGCGAGTGCGCCATCGGCTACCGAAGCCACGCCGACTCGTCGACGAGTCCGGACTACGGCGTGCGGATCAACCCGGCCAAAGCCGAGCGACGCCACTGGGCGGTCGAGGACGAGGTGGTCGTCGTCGGCAGGGACTGACGCACGAGCCGGACGGCCGGGCCGGCGACTCGGCCGCGAGCACACCGGGGCCCCCGACCGGCTGACGAACACGGCCGCCCGGAACGGAGGCCGGCGGTTCAGCCTGATCGTGCGAGGTTCCCCGGCGGGCCCTCGTGATAGGCGCCGTCGGCGAAGAGGAGGACACGGTGTGCCGTACGCGCGTGGTGGTGCACGGTGCCCAGTACCACCATGTGGTCACCGGCCGGGAGGAGGCGGACGCGGCGGCAGCACAGCGTCGCCGCCGCCCCCGGTATCAGTGGCTCACCGTGCGGTCCGGACTCCGTGGCCAGTCCCTGGAACCGCCGGCCGGGCCCGGCGAAACGGGATGCCAGCTCACACTGATCGGCCGCGAGCACATTGACCGCGAAGTGCTCGGCATCCGTGAACGCGGGCCGGCTGTGGGAGGACAGCGCGAGACACCACAGGACCAGGGGCGGGTCGAGCGACACGGAGGTGAAGGAGTTGACCGTGACACCGACCGGGGCGCCCCGCGGGCCCACGCAGGTGATCACGGTGACTCCGGTCGCGTATCGGCCGAGGACGTCGCGCAGCGCACGCGAGCCGGGGCCGGCCGGGGCGGCACACCGCAGCTCAGCCGGCCCCGCAGGGTCCTCGGCGGTCACCGCCGCGTCGGGTGACACCTTCACGCGCTGTCCAGCCGTCCACGCAACGAGGCCAGCGCCTCGGCGATCTCCGCGTCCTCCGGGTCGAGTACGGCGGCGAGTTCCAAGTCCTCCAGGGCTTCCAGCCGCCTGCCGCTCTCCTGGAGGAGGAAGGCGCGGTTGTAGCGCAACGCGGCGTCCTTCGGATCGAGTTCGACGGCCCGGAACAGATCATCCAGGGCGTCCTGCAGGCGCCCAGCCTCGTAGCGCACTCCCGCACGGCCGGACAGGGCGCTCACCAGGGTCGTATCGGCCTCCACCGCCCGGTCGTAGGCGGCTTCGGCCCCGGCGAGGTCGCCGCCCTCCGCGAGCGCCTGTCCGACGGCGGTGTGCAGATGGGCGTTGGCGGGGTCGAGCCGCAGCCCGGCCCGGGCATCCTGGAGCGCGGCGGCCAGGTCACCGGCCCCGAGGTGGATACCCGCGCGGTTGACGTACGCGTCCACGAACTCGGGGTCCTGCTCGATCACATAGCTGAAGTCGGCGAGCGCCCCGGCCACATCGCCCTCGCTCAGCCTCAGGTCGCCGCGGTTGTAGTAGATCTCCGGGAAGGGGGGCGACAGGCTCAGTGCGCGCGAGTAGTCGGCGAGTGCCTCGTCGCCGCGGCCGAGCCTGCGCAGCAGGTTGCCGCGTTCCAGGTAGTGCTCGGCATGGTTGGGGTCCTGGTCGATGACGACGGCGTAGTCGGCGAGCGCCTCGTCCAGCCGTCCCAGGCCCGCGTACACCCGGGCCCGGTTGTTCTTGAGCACCGAGCGGTGCAGACGGTGTTCGTCCGGGGTCAGCCGCCGGTCCAGGTCGTCGATGCACTCGGTGACCAGGCGCAGCGCCTCCTCGGGATCGCCGAGGTTGACCTCCACCAGGGCGCGACCGTTCTTGTAGAAGGCGCTCTGAAAGGCCTGCTCCACTCGGTCGTGCAGCAAGGATGCCGTGGCGATGGCGCCGTTGAGGAGCGACTTGGCCTTCTTCTCGTCCCGGTCGGCGGGGTCGTTGTGGCGTGTGTACAGCATGGCGGTGGAGTAGGCACACGCCATGTGCACCGCCGGGTCGGTCGACAGCAGCCGCGCCTCGTCGTAGACGGCCTCCGCCTCTTTCGTCCGGCTGAGCATGGACAGGGCGAGACCGAGCTGCACGCCGAACTTCCACCATTGCGCGGTGTCCTGCCGGCCGTCGACCAGGTGCTGGCCGCGTCGGCCGTAGTCGACGACGGCGGTGTAGAAACCGTTGACGAGGCAGTGGTCCGACGCGGCCCACAGGGCGGGCACGGCCTCGCTCACCGGGTCGCTGCCGCGCTCAAGGTGGTACGGCAGTGCACCGAGGGTGAGCGACAGCTCCGCGGTACGGCGCAGGTGCGTGGCCCGGCGGTCGTGGAGGGCGGCACGCTCGGCGGCGGGCAGGGCTTCGTAGGCGGTGCGGGCGGCCGTGCCGTCGGGGCCGTCGAGCAGTCCGTCGGAGGCGACCCAGTGCCATGCGGGCTCGTCCATGCCGCTCGCCGGGGCGGCTGCGGCCTCGGTCACGGGCACGGCCGTGGTGTGGCGGTCGAGTGCGGGGGCCAGGACGCCGCCGGCAGCCGGGATACCCGCGCCGCACAGGACGACGGTCAGTGTGCCGGGACCGACGCGGCGCACCAGCGCGGCGAGGAACTCCTCGTCCGTCGTCTCGGCGTGCTCGGCGTTCTCCACCACCAGGCGCCGCGGCCCGTCGTGGCCGAGCGCGGGCAGCGCGTCGCGGACGAACTCCACCAGCCCGTTGGCGATCCGCCGGGTGCGAAGCCGGGCGTAGAAGCGGGTACGCTCGGCGGGCAGCGCCATGGACGTCAACGTCTCCCGCGAGTTCGGCACCATGGCCGCCAACTCGGGTGCCACCGAGAGAAGTTCGATGTCATGTCGGCGCACGAGTCCGGGATCGGCGGCGAGTACGTCGGGGACCAGGGCCCGGGCGATGGTGCCGGCGGCGGTGTAGGGGCCGCGCAGCCGGCGGTGGGCGTCGACCGGAGGCAGGCACAGGGGTGGCAGCGGGAGGCCGTCGAGGGCTGCGGCCCGGTCGTGCCGTGTGCCGCCCCAGAGCCCAAGGTGGGCGGGCGGCGCGCAGTCAGCCTGCTGCATGTGCGGTCTCCTTTGCGGTGGTGGCGGCGGTGCGGGTGCGGCGCCGCCAAGCACGGAGTGCCAGGTAGGCGGCGAAGACCGGCTCCCAGAAGTTGAGGACGAGGAACGTCAGCACGTCCGCCGCGTTGGCCGGTGAGAGATCGCTGCCGAGCTTGTGCACGGCGACCTCGGTGAGGCGTATTCCGGTGGGGACCGCGGCGGTGAGCAGGGTGACGGTGAGGAAGACGTAGCCGGCCACCATCAGCCACGAGTACCAGCGGGCGATCCGCCGGTCTCGCTCGCCCCAACTGCTCTCGTCCACCATGCGCTCGGGTTTGCCCCACAGCCGCATGAGGCGGTTGCGCAGCATCTGGCGGGCGGTGGTCTGCAGGTCGTTGCAGCCGAGCACGGTGATGGCGAGGTAGTACAGGTCGGTACGCAGGAAGAAGTAGAACTGCCACACCAGCCGGAGTACGACCGCGAAGGCCATCGACAGCAGCAGCCGCCGTACGACGGCCGTGGCACCGCCGGTGCCCTGCAGGGCCGCGGCCACGAGGGTCAGGCCGCTGACGACCAGGACGTCGGTGATCATGCCGGCGAGCATCGGCAGGTAGCGCTTGCGGCGCGGTACGGCGACCAGGCCGTCCAGGGCGGTCACGAAGACCACGTAGTAGAACCGCCGGCTGATCGACAGGGTGGAGTTCAGGCCCAGGCGCCGCCCCGCGAGGGCGTGGGCGGCCTCGTGCAGCAGAATCCACGGCACCTGGCCGAGGACGATGCCGAGGGTGAGCAGTACCAGAGACCGCCGGGTGAAGAACAAGTTCTGGTAGTGCGGTGCCAAGTGGGGCTGCCTGATCATGACCGCGAGCGCGGCGAGTACGGTCAGGCCGTAGACGCCCCAGGCGACCGGGGAGAAGACGGCACGGCCGAGTCGTTGCCAGCGCACCGGGCCCGCTGCGGCGGGCACGTCCTCTCCGTCCTTGACCACGAGTTCGAGCTCGTCGAGGACGTCGAGGAACTCCGCCATGTCCACCTGTTCGCCGTACTGCTCGGTGTACCACCGCGCCGCGGCGTTCGGCGGTGTGCCGCCCTCCAGGCGGCGCAGCAGTGCGGCACCGTCGGGCGGAAAGAGGCCGTAGGAATCGATGTCGGCGCGGCCGACGGTGACTTCGTCGCCCTCGTCGAGATAGGTGAGCGGGTGCAGCCGTACGGGTTCGTCGAAATTCCTGGACGGCGGTGTCGTCACTGCCTCACCTCGCTGTCTGGCGGCCGGTGTGCGGTGCGCGCCGGGCGGCATGGCCCGGCGCGCACCTGCCTGGGATCAGGCGTTGTTGGTGCCGCAGCAGTACGCGGACGCGGCGGCGGATGTCAGGCGGACGGTCCCGGCCTTGCGCACGGCGATCTTCTTCATGGGGATCTCCTTCTCTGCGAAGTGGTGCACAGCGCCGCCGGGGATCCGGACGGCGTACCCGATGCCTCGGGTGCTCTTGGGCGAGAAGAAACACCACGACCATGATTAACGCGTGAATTCCGCGCATTAATTCGCTTGCGCAATGGATGAACGGCCCTGGTGGTGGGCCGGCAAGACGCCTGCCTTTCTTTTGTGATGCTGCGCAGAACGACCTTGTTCGCCCCACCAGGATTCGCGCCCTGATTCGACGCTCGACAGATTTACATCCTGCGGGACAGGCATGTCAACGGCTTGGACGGGGTCGCTGTGACCGTCGTCGAGGGCGTCCGCTCCCTGCTCATCAAGGGGAATCAAGCGTTCAGTCATGAATGTCGGCGGTGGTGGACAAGTACTCCCGGGAAGGCCATAGTCGGCGAGTCGAACGCGGTTGCCGTCATGGGGATCACGTGAATCCTTGTCTCACGTGGCTGCGCGGATATTGCTTTAGGCAGGGCGGGCGGAATGGGGAAATCCGTGCGCTGAATTGGGGGGTCATGATGAAATGCGAGCTGGCCCGAAGGCTGGTGCCGGACGGGATGTGGCGGCTGGTCGAGCCACTGCTGCCCGGCTTCACGGGACGCCGGCAGGGTGGCGGCACGGCGCCGCTGAACGAGAGACAGACCTTCACCGCGGTGGTCTACGTCCTCACGTCGGGCTGCACGTGGCGGCAGTTACCGCCGTGGTCGGGAGTCTCGCCCGCCACTGCGCACCGTCGCTTCATCGCCTGGACTCGTGTGTCTCTCTGGGGCCGCCTGGAGGACGCCGCGGCCGGGCACGCGGACGAGGTGTGGATCGCCGACGTCGTCGCCGCAGCCCGCGAGCGAGCGGTGGCACGCACCTCCGCCGAACCTTGCTGACGCCCACCACATGAGATGCCGGTCAGGGTCGTCAAGCCGGTCGCGCCGGTCTCGGCCGCCGCAGTGCGCCTCCTACCTCGGTGTCCGGAAGCCGCCGATCCGCTGCTCAAGCAGTTCAGCCAGCCGCAGCGGGGTGCGGTCCTCGAACATCGGACCGATGAGCTGCACCCCCACCGGCAGACCCTCGGGGGACCGGCCCGCCGGCACGGCGGTGGCGGGCAGACC
Source organism: Streptomyces sp. NPDC001851 (assembly GCF_040297165.1). Lineage (NCBI taxonomy): Bacteria > Bacillati > Actinomycetota > Actinomycetes > Kitasatosporales > Streptomycetaceae > Streptomyces > Streptomyces sp. NPDC001851. The sequence continues at coordinate 20,708 of NZ_JBEOYR010000031.1, forward strand.
GGGCATGGTGGCCAGACCGGCCCAGACGAGCTGGTCGAGGTACGGGTACTCGACCCCGTCGATGTCGATCCGGCGCTCTCGCGGATCGGGCTGGTGGTCGTGCGGGAACGCGGGAGTGGGCGTGACGGGACACACCACGGCGTCGAACTCGGCGAAGAGCTGCCGCCAGCCGTGACGGTGGAGCTCGCGACGGCTGTCCGCCTCGATCCAGTCGCGGTGGCTGAGCACCATGCCCCGCAGCCGCGCCGCGTCGAGACTCCGGTCGTCGTCGCTCAGCCCGGCGGCGTGGGACCGCAACTGCTCGTACACTTCGACGGGAAAGCGTGCGGCGGAGCTCGAAAACAGCAACTGCGTGTAGATCAGCGCGGCTTCGGTCAGATCCGGCAGCAGCGGACTGTGCCGCGCGACGCGGGCGCCGCCGTCGGCAAGCGTGTCGGCCACCCGGTTCACGCCCGCCCGCACAGCGGACCCGGTCGGAATCAGCGGATGGTCGTCGAGGACCAGGACCCGGAAGTCGCGGAGCCGCTCGTGGCGTGCGGGCGGCAGCCTCAGGTCGTGCGCCACACCGAGCGTCAGCGGGTCCGGTCCGGCCATGACATCGAGCAGGAGCGTGAGGTCGCGGGCACTACGCGCCATCGGACCGACGACGGCGAGGTCGAGGTCGGCCGGCAACGCCGGCGCGGCCGGCGGGACCATACCGCGGGTCGCCGCCAGCCCGAGCGTCGGCTTGTGTGCGTAGACACCGCAGAAATGCGCGGGGGTGCGCAACGAACCGCCGATGTCGGAGCCGATGGACAGCGCACCGAATCCGCACGCCAGGGCGGCCGCGGATCCGCCGGAGGAGCCACCCGGCGTGCGCCCGTGGTCCCACGGGTTGCTGGTGGTGCCGTAGATCTCGTTGAAGCTCTGCACATCCTGCAGTCCCAAGGGCACATTGGTCTTACCGAGCACCACCGCGCCCGCGGCCTTGAGCCGCGACACCTGCACCGCGTCCTCGGCCGGCATGTGGTCCCGGTGCGCCGGCATGCCCCAAGTCGTGGGCAACCCGGCGATGTTGTAGGACTCCTTGACCGTCACCGGGACGCCGAGCAGCGGCCGGTCCTCACCGCGGGCGCGCGCCTGGTCGGCACCGCGCGCGGCGGCCCGCGCGCGGTCGAAGTCCGGCACACAGATCGCGTTGATCGCCTTGTCGTCCCGCTCGATACGGGCGATCGCCTCGTCGGTCAGTTCCTCCGAGGTCACTTCACCGGCACGCAGGGCAGCCACGAGTCGTTCGGCCGTCTGGAAAGTCCACTCCATGTACCCGACCGTACCGGCCTCTGGGACAGGTCATGAAATGCCGCTTTGTACAAGGGAGTTGGCGGTCTCATGCACATGATGGGGCACGGCCGGCCTGGGTGCGGATGCCGATGGCGGCGCGGGTTCGGTCAGTCGCTCATCCGGTGGTTCATGAACCAGTGGGTGTCGAAATAGCGGGCCATCGTGAACGGGTGGTGCGGGTCGACGAGGATGCGGCAGACGAACTCCGCGGCCTGGCAGTCGAAGGTGACGTCCTTGTTGTCGACGGACCGGACCACGACGGGCCAACGGTCGGGGTCGTCGCCGTCGGCCCGCCAGCAGTACAGGTCCTCGTGCTCCGTGCCCGCCCAGATGAGCAGCCCGTCCCCGAGACCCGTCCACGGCTCCTGGTCCAGGTCCAGGTATCCGTCGAAGGCGCCCACGCCGAACGTCTCGACCATGCGCTTGTAGTCGCTCGGCAGCGCGGTGCCCAGACGCGACTCCACCTCCGTCCAGTCCACGTCCGGCCGCTGGGCGGGCTGCGTCCAGCCGGTGATCTGCCGGAGCCGCTCCATCCAGTCGACCTCCTCGTCCTCGTCCGGAGCGACCGCCCAAGGTTCTGGCACCTCCCTGTGAGCGACCACCAGCACCGGCCGCTCGACCCCTTCGGCGTCTCGCGCCGTACCGGCTCCGACCCACTGATCCCCGTATGCCCAGGCCCGTATCCTCACGGCCCGGTCCTCGAAGGGAACGAGGAGAGCCGCGCCCCTGGAATCGTCGACCGCCGGATCGGTGAAACCGTCGAGGACGAGGGTGCGCGGTGCGCCGTACCTGTCGGCGAGCAGGTCGGTCAGAGCCTGCGGTTCCAGGTCGCCGGGCAGGTACATGTAGCCGTCTCCCGGGCCCAGCCGGGCCAGCAGGTCGTTGACGGTCGCTTGCGTGAGCTCCATGGCGGACAGTGAAGCGCACCGCACTGACAGCGGCCACGGCGGCAGCAGAGGCCCGGGCAGCGTCCGACCGGTTCCCAAAGAGCCCGACGTCGACCTCTTGACCTCGGTGGCGGCAGCCACTAATTTGCGGTAGCCGATCCATCACTACCGAAAGGGGGCGACCAGCGGATGAACACCAGCTCTGATCTCGGTCGCCTCGCCCAGCGCACGGTCTGGGTTCCGGGTCGGATCGCGCACGGCTGCTGAGCACGCCGTTCTCATGTGCCTGTCCGTGGCACATTCGGGGATTCCCGTCACCACCTTCCGACACGTCGCTGTCGCGTGCCTTTTTGCGCCTGCTTCTCCGACCTGGCGCGTCTGAACACAGAAAGCTGCCTGAAATTGGCGAACATGATGAACCGACCCACCACACACCGGAACGAAGGCCCGTCATGGTAGCGGCGCGGATCACGGTCAACGGGAAAGAAACACCGATCTCACCGGCTGCGCCGCACACCACAGCGCTCGATTTCCTGCGCGAGCGCGGCCTCACCGGCACCAAGGAGGGCTGTGCCGAGGGTGAATGCGGCGCCTGTTCGGTCCTGGTGGCCCGTCCCGGAGTGAACAAGCCCACCGACTGGGTGGCGGTCAACGCCTGCCTCGTCCCGGTCGCGGCGCTCGACGGTCAGGAGATCATCACCTCCGAGGGTCTCGCCACCGCGGGGGAGCCCGGCACGCCGCCCACCTTGCACCCGGTGCAGGAGGAGATGGCGGTCCGTGGCGGCTCCCAGTGCGGTTACTGCACACCGGGATTCATCTGCAGCATGGCCGCCGAGTACTACCGGCCGAACCGCTGCGCGCATGCGGACTCCGCCGGCGGCACCGACGCCGAGCACGGCCCGAACGGCTTTGATCTGCACGCGCTGAGCGGAAACCTGTGCCGCTGCACCGGCTACCGCCCGATTCGCGATGCCGCGTTCGCCGTCGGTACGCCCTCCGAAGAGGACCCGCTCGCACAGCGTCGCGACCAGTCCCCGCCCGCACCGGTGGCCACCGAATACACCCAGGACGACAGCGCGTTCCTGCGGAAGAGCACCCTGGCCGAGACGCTCCGATTGCTGCGCGAGCGGCCCGACGCCGTGGTGGTCGCCGGCTCCACCGACTGGGGCGTCGAGGTGAACATCCGCTCCCGGCGGGCGGATTGCGTGGTCGCCATCGACCGGCTGCCCGAACTGCGGGAGCTGCGGGCGGCATCGGACCACATCGAGATCGGGGCCGCGCTGACGCTCACCGAGATCGAACGCCGCCTCGACGGCAGCGTCCCGCTGCTGGCGGAACTCTTCCCCCAGTTCGCATCCCGGCTCATCCGCAACAGTGCGACCTTCGGCGGCAACCTGGGTACCGGCTCCCCCATCGGTGACAGCCCGCCCGTACTGCTCGCGCTGGAGGCGTCGGTGGTGCTCGCCGACGCCGACGGTGAGCGCGAGGTCCCGCTGGCGGACTACTTCACCGGCTACCGGCAGAGCGTGCGCAGGCCCGGCGAGCTGATCCGCGCGGTGCGCATCCCGCTGCCGCTGTCGCCGGTCGTGGCCTTCCACAAGATCGCCAAGCGGCGCTTCGACGACATCTCCAGCGTGGCGGTCGCCTTCGCACTCGACATCGAGGACGGAGTCGTCCGCAAGGCGCGCATCGGCCTGGGCGGCGTCGCCGCCACCCCGATCCGCGCCCTCGCCACCGAGGCCGCCCTGGAGGGCAGGCCGTGGTCGGCGGAGACGGCCGAGGCCGCGGCCCAGGTGCTGCAGGCCCAGGGCACGCCGATGAACGACCACCGGGCCAGCGCCGGCTACCGCTCCGCGATGCTCGGCCAGAGCCTGCTGAAGCTGTACGCGCAGACCACCGAGGCGGTGCCGTCATGAGCCATCTGTCCCAGCGCCCCGAAAAGCCCGTCGTCGGCGTTTCGATGCCGCACGAGAGCGCCGGCCTGCACGTCACCGGCACCGCGCTCTACACCGACGACCTGGTCCATCGCACCAAGGACGTGCTGCACGCCTACCCGGTCCAGGTCATGAAGGCCCACGGCCGGATCACCGCCCTGCGCACCGAGCCCGCCCTCGCCGTGCCCGGCGTGGTCCGCGTCCTGACCGGTGCCGACGTGCCCGGCGTCAACGACGCCGGGATGAAGCACGACGAACCGCTGTTCCCCGACGAGGTCATGTTCTACGGCCATGCGGTCGCCTGGGTGCTGGGCGAGACCCTGGAAGCGGCCCGGCTCGGCGCGGAGGCCGTCGAGGTGGAGCTCGACGAACTGCCCTCCCTGGTCACGCTGCAGGAGGCGATCGCGGCGGGCAGCTATCACGGAGCCCAGCCCGTGATGGTGCACGGCGACATCGACGCGGGCTTCGCCGACTCCGCGCACGTGTTCACCGGGGAGTTCCAGTTCTCCGGTCAGGAGCACTTCTACCTTGAGACACACGCGGCGCTGGCCCAGGTCGACGAGAACGGCCAGGTGTTCATCCAGAGCAGCACCCAGCACCCGTCGGAGACGCAGGAGATCGTCTCGCACGTGCTCGGGGTGCCCGCCCACGAGGTGACCGTGCAGTGCCTGCGGATGGGCGGCGGCTTCGGCGGCAAGGAGATGCAGCCGCACGGCTTCGCGGCCGTCGCCGCGCTCGGCGCCAAGCTGACCGGCCGGCCGGTGCGGTTCCGGCTCAACCGGACCCAGGACCTGACGATGTCCGGAAAGCGGCACGGGTTCCACGCCACGTGGAAGATCGGCTTCGACACGGACGGCCGTATCCAGGCCCTGGACGCCACCCTGGTCGCGGACGGCGGCTGGAGCCTGGACCTCTCCGAGCCGGTGCTGGCCCGGGCGCTGTGCCACATCGACAACACCTACTGGATTCCCCACGCGCGCGTCGCCGGTCGTATCGCCAGGACCAACACGGTCTCCAACACCGCCTTCCGCGGCTTCGGCGGACCGCAGGGCATGCTGGTGATCGAGGACATCCTGGGCCGCTGCGCGCCGTTGCTCGGCCTGGATCCCATGGAGCTGCGGGAACGCAACTTCTACCAGCCGGGCCAGGGCCAGACGACGCCGTACGGACAGCCCGTCACGCAGCCCGAACGCATCTCCACCGTCTGGCAGCAGGTTCAGGACGCCGCCGGTGTCGCCGACCGCCAACGCGAGATCGCCGCCTTCAACGCCGCGCACCCCCACACCAAGCGGGCACTCGCGATCACCGGCATCAAGTTCGGCATCTCGTTCAACCTCACCGCCTTCAACCAGGGCGGCGCGCTGGTGCTGATCTACAAGGACGGCTCCGTCCTGATCAACCACGGCGGCACCGAGATGGGCCAGGGCCTGCACACCAAGATGCTGCAGGTGGCCGCGACCACGCTGGGCATCCCGCTGCACAAGGTCCGGCTGGCCCCCACGCGCACCGACAAGGTGCCCAACACCTCCGCCACCGCCGCCAGTTCCGGCGCCGATCTCAACGGCGGGGCGGTGAAGAACGCCTGCGAGCAGTTGCGCGAGCGGCTGCTGCAGGTGGCCGCCACCCAGCTCGGCGCGAACGCCTCGGACGTGCGCATCGTCGAGGGCGTCGCGCGCGCCCTCGGCAACGACAAGGAGCTGGCCTGGGACGACCTGGTGCGCACCGCGTACTTCCAGCGAGTCCAGTTGTCGGCGTCCGGTTTCTACCGCACCGAGGGGCTGCACTGGGACGCGAAGACGTTCCGGGGCTCGCCGTTCAAGTACTTCGCCCACGGCGCCGCCGCGACCGAGGTGGAGGTCGACGGCTTCACCGGCGCATACCGCATCCGGCGGGTGGACATCGTGCACGATGTCGGCGACAGCCTCTCCCCGATGATCGACATCGGTCAGGTCGAGGGCGGTTTCGTACAGGGCGCGGGCTGGCTGACCCTGGAGGACCTGCGCTGGGACACCGGTGACGGGCCGAACCGCGGCCGACTGCTCACCCAGGCCGCCAGCACCTACAAGCTGCCGAGCTTCTCGGAGATGCCCGAGGAGTTCAACGTCACACTGCTGGAGAACGCCACCGAGGAGGGCGCGGTCTACGGCTCCAAGGCGGTGGGCGAGCCTCCCCTGATGCTGGCGTTCTCGGTGCGCGAGGCACTGCGGCAGGCCACCGCCGCGTTCGGGCCGGACGGGGTCAGTGTCGACCTGGCCTCGCCCGCCACTCCGGAGGCGGTGTACTGGGCGATCCAGGCGGCTCGCCAGGGCGATGCCTCCCGGAACGGTCACGCCGGCCACGGGGCTGCCGCACGCGGCCAGACCGGACACGGGCACGCCGCCAACGGCACGGTCCGGACCGACGCCAAAGCGCTGAACGGTGCCTGACATGACATGGATCGCCGCGGTCGCACGGTTGCGGGCACGCCGGGAGTCCGGCGTGCTGGTGACCGTCGCGACCGTGCGCGGTCATGCCCCACGCGACGCCGGCGCGAAACTCGTCGTGGGGCACACCGAGACATGGGGCTCGATCGGCGGCGGCAATGTCGAGGCCGTCGCGATCGACCGGGCCCGGGAGATGATCGCCGCGTCCAAGCCGGAGCCGGAGCTGATCGATTTCGCCCTCAACGACAAGGTGACCAACCAGCACGGCGTGCAGTGCTGCGGCGGTACGGTCTCGGTGTTGCTCGAACCGCTGCCGGTGGTACAGGCGGTGGCGATCTTCGGCGTCGGGCACGTCGGACTGGAACTGGCGCGCATCCTCGCACGTCAGGACCTCGACCTCCATCTGATCGACACACGCTCCGACGTCCTCGCCGAGGACCGGCTCGACGTGCTGGCGGACGCGGTGGCGCAGGTGCACGTGCACCACACGCCACTGCTGCCCGAGGAGGTGCTGGAGGAACTGCCGCGCGGCACCCACATCCTGATCATGACCCATGATCATGCCGAGGACGCCGCCCTGTGTGACGCCGCCCTGCGCACCACCCATCTCGGATCCATCGGGCTGATCGGGTCGGCGGCCAAGTGGGCGCGGTTCCGCAAACGCCTCGCCACCGAGGGCGGTCACGACGAGACCACCATCGACCGGATCAAGACTCCGATCGGGCTGGCCGACATCACGGGCAAGGAACCCGCGACCATCGCCGTGAGCGTCGCCGCCGATCTGCTCCTCACCTTCGAAACCGAGAAGAACTGATCCCCCATCGGACCGGACAGGCTGCCCCGCGCCCGCGCGGACGACCACGGGCGGGGCCGCCCTCTACGCTGCTCGGTACACGCTGTGCGTAGTCAGCGCGGTCGGACGATGAGGGACGATGCATGGACTATTACGATCTCGGCACGTACAGCCGCCCGGTGACCACGTCCTCGCCCGAGGCACAACTCTGGTTCGACCGCGGACTGCTCTGGACGTACGCCTTCCACCACGAGGAAGCCGTCTCCTGCTTCGAGGCCGCCGCGGCCGCCGACCCCGGCTGTGCCATGGCGTACTGGGGCATCGCCTACGCACTCGGCCCCAACTACAACAAGCCGTGGGGCTCCTTCGACGAGCAGGACCTGGCACGCACCGTCGCACGCACCCACGCCGCCGTGGAACTCGCCCACGAAAAGGCGGAAGCCCGCGCCACGCCCGTCGAACGAGCCCTGATCGGCGCGCTGCGCGCCCGCTACCCCCAGGCGCAGGCCGTCGACGACTGCTCCGTGTGGAACGCGCCGTACGCCGACAGCATGCGCGCCGTCCACGCCATCGCTCCCGACGACCTCGACATCACCACCCTGTACGCCGACGCGCTGATGAACCTCACTCCCTGGCAGCTGTGGAACCTGCGGACCGGCGAGCCCGCCGAAGGCGCCCGCACACTCGAAGCCAAGGCAGTCCTGGACCGGGCGGTCGCGACAGATGCCGGGGCGGAACACCCCGGCATCCTGCACATGTACATCCACCTCATGGAGATGTCCCCGACGCCCGAAGCCGCCCTGCCCGTCGCCGACCGGCTGCGCGGCCTCGTGCCCGACGCCGGCCACCTGCAGCACATGCCGTCACACATCGAGGTGCTCTGCGGCGACTACCGGCGAGTGGTGACGGACAACGACGCCGCGATCGTCGCCGACGAGAAGTTCCACGCGCGGGCCGGCGCCATGAACTTCTACACCCTGTACCGGTCGCACAACCACCATTTCAAGATCTACGGCGCGATGTTCCTCGGCCAGTGCCGGACCGCTCTGCAGGCGGCTGCCCAGCTGGAGGCGTCCATCCCCGGGGAACTGCTGCGCGTGCAGAGCCCGCCCATGGCTGACTGGCTGGAGGGCTTCCTCGCCATGCGGGTCCACGTACTGATCCGCTTCGGCCGCTGGAACGACATCCTGCGGACGCCCATGCCCGCCGACCCGGAGCTCTACAGCGTGAGCACCGCGATGCTGCGCTACGCCCGAGGCGTCGCGTTCGCGGCCACCGGCCAGACCGCCGAGGCCGAGGCCGAACGCCGGCTGTTCGGCGAGGCGGTCGCCCGGGTACCGGAGACACGCACGCTGTTCAACAACACCTGTGCCGACATCCTGGCGATCGCGTCGGCGATGCTCGACGGTGAACTCGCCTACCGCAAGGGCGACCATGACACCGCCTTCGCCGCGCTCAAGCGGTCGATCGAACTGGATGACAACCTTCCCTACGACGAGCCCTGGGGATGGATGCAGCCCACCCGGCACGCCTACGGCGCCCTGCTCCTGGAACGGGGTCACGTCGCGGAGGCCGAGGCGGTCTACCGGGCCGACCTGGGACTCGACGACACCCTGCCCCGCGCGGCGCAGCACCCCGACAACGTCTGGGCCCTGCACGGCCTGCACGAGTGCCTGGTCCGGCTGGGCAAGACGGGAGAGGCACAACTCGTGGCCCAGAAGCTGAAGATCGCCCTCGCCATGGCGGACGTGCCGATCGAGGCGTCCTGCTTCTGCCGCCTCGGCGCGGTCACGGACACGGCCGACGGAGGCGGTTGCTGCCCGGAAGACCACGGAGCATGCTGACGGTGCCTCGTCGCGGGCACCCTCCAGGCCTGCCCTCGGCCTTTCCCCAGCGTGTGACGTCGTAAACTAACGCCGTTTACGACAACGGGGGCACTGCCGTGAAGACGACGATCATCCTGACCTACACGTTCACCCCCGCCTGGCTGGCGCTCTCCCGCGAGGAGCGCAACACCATGGCGGCAACTCATATCCACCCCGCGTTCGCCAAGTACGCGGACCGCGTCTCGGCTCGCTTCTTCGACGCGGAGGCGTTCACCACAGCGTTCTCCGACTTCGCGCTCCTGGAGACCGAAGACCTCCAGGCGTACTACTTCCTCATCGAGGAGTTGCGTGACTCGCCGCTGATCGCGCAGGGCTATCTGGTCATGAACGACATCTTCATGGGCGTCGAGGCCGGGTTCCAGGCGTTCGAGGCACAGACCGGCGGCGAGGCGACGCATGGCTGACACCTCCGCCGAGGCAGTGGTCCAACGCCCCGGGCCGACGGCGGAGCCGCCGTCCGGTGCGCTCTCGGACCGGCCCCGTACCTGGCCCCTCACCCTGCTGCGCGCCACCTCACTGCTGTTCGTGTTCGACACCCTGCTCCAGGCAGCCCTGGCCGGGCTGTTCATCACCGGTGACGTGCGTTTCCTCGATCTGCACGCGGCCAACGCGCAGGTGCTTGCCGTGCTGGTCCTCGTCGAGGCCGTAGCCGCGCTGCTGGTGTGGCGCTCGATGCGCGGGCCGGCCTGGCCCTTCGCGCTCACGGTGGGCCTGGTCGTGCTCGTCGGCGCGCAGATGGGGCTGGGCGCGGCCCGGATGCTGGGCGGCCATGTACCGCTGGCGCTGGGCGTGTTCGGGGTCGGCGTGGCGCTGTCCTGCTGGGCGTGCACGTACCAGCACGCGAAAGGAGAGGGCCGGTGAGCTCGCGTCGACGATTCATCGGGCTCTCGGCGGGTGCCACGGCCGGCCTCGCCATACCCGCCGGGGCGGTGGCGTACGAGCAGTGGGAGGGCGAGCGCACCGGAACCGTCCTGCCCAGCAGGATCCGTCCGCCCCGGCAGTTCGCGGTGCCCCTGCCCGTACCGCCACGCGCCCGCCCCACCCGCAGCGCCGACGGCACCGACTTCTACGACCTCACCCAGCGCGAGGCGGCCGTGGAGATCATCCCCGGTCTGAAGACGACGATCTGGGGCTACGACGGCGTCTTCCCCGGTCCCACCTTCACCGCCCGCTCGGGCCGCCGGATGCACGTACGCGTGCTCAACAAGCTGCGCGTACCCACGTCCCTCCACCTCCACGGAGGCGTCACCCCACCGCACTCCGACGGCTACCCCACCGATGTGCTGGTGCCCGCGCAGTGCGGCGCCGAGTTCAAGTCCCGGGGCATGACGCACGGCAACGCGGGCATGCACGCCCCCGCGTCCGACTGGACGGTCTCGGAGGGCTACAAGACCTACGAGTACCCGATGGACCAGCGGGCCACGACACTCTGGTACCACGACCACCGCATGGACTTCAGCGCCCCACAGGTCTGGCGCGGCCTGGCCGGGATGCTCCTCGTCCACGACCAGGAGGAGGACGCCCTGCCGCTGCCCGGCGGCGAACGGGACATCCCCCTGATGCTCTGCGACCGCTCCTTCGAGGAGGACGGCTCCTTCCGCTACCCCGGCAACTCGCCGTCCTGCACCGGCACCCCCGGAGTCGAACAGGCCTACATGGACGGCGTCCTCGGCGACGTACAGCTCGTGAACGGCGCACCCTGGCCCGAGGCCGAGGTCTCCGCGACCCGGCACCGCCTCCGCCTGCTCAACGCCTCCAACGCCCGCCGCTACCACTTGGTGCTGCGCCGGGAGGACGGCAGCGCGCTGCCCTTCGTGCAGATCGGCAGCGATGGCGGCCTGCTGGCCGCCCCCCAGCGGCTGACCGGCATCGCCATGGCCCCGGGCGAACGCCTCGACGTGGTCGTGGACTTCACCGGCTGCCCGGTGGGCAGCCATGTCACCCTGGTCAACACCCTGACGGACGGCCGCATGCGCCAGGTCATGCGCTTCCGGGTCGCTCGCAAGGAGAAGGACACCGGCAGCATCCCCGCCCGCCTCTCCCGGTACGCCGCCCTCCACCCCGCGTCGGCCGTCGCCACCCGGCACTTCGACTTCCGCCGCTCCGACGACGCGTGGACCATCAACGGCCGCCCCTTCAGCACCTCGGAGACCCTGGCCCGCCCCCGCCTGGGCACCGTGGAGCGCTGGCGGTTCACCAGCGACTTCCACCACCCCGTGCATCTGCACCTGGCCCACTTCCAGGTCCTCTCGCGCGGGGGCCGTACGCCCGAGCCCACGGACGCCGGCTGGAAGGACACGGTCGACGTCCGCCCGTACGAGGTCGTCGACGTCCTGGTCCGCTTCCGCGGCTACCGCGGCCGGTACATGCTGCACTGCCACAACTTGGAGCACGAGGACATGGCGATGATGGCGAACTTCCAGGTCGTGTGATCAGGCCGGTGAGCCGGAAGCCGATGCCGCGGACGGTGGCGATCCAGGCCGGCGGCCGTCGACGGTGACGCCCCTGGTGCGCCGGCTGATGGTCAGCGGGCCGAGGTGCTGGACGCCGCGCCGGACAACACCCGTGCCCCAGGCCTGGTGAGCCCGGGGCACGGGAGCGGGGCCGGGAAGGCGGCTCAGCTGACGCGGTGCGAGCGCCGTAGGCGGCGGACGCCGAAGCAGACGCCGAGCAGGGCGGCGACGGCCGTGGCGGCGGCGCCCGCGGTGACGGCTGTGCCGGCGGTCGGGTCGGACGCCCGCGGGGGCGCGGCCGTACCGCCGTAACCACCACCCTCGCCCGCCCGGTCGTAGGCCGACCCGGGGAGCTTGTCGCCGTACTTCCTGTGTACGAGGCGCTGGTAGGCGGCCAGGGTCACACCGCCCTTCCCCACGGCGCGCCGCGCGTCGGTGTCGAGAGGCAGCACACGGCCGTCGCGCACCACGTACCAGGCGTCGATCTGCGGTTCCCGGAAGACGGTTCCGAGGCCGTGCGCCTCGCTGACGTAGTCGGTCTCGTCACCGCCGGTCGCGATGTTCACGACCTTCCACCCCTTCGCCGTCCGCGCGGTCCACACCGACGCGACCTGGCCGTCCGCGCAGACCGCCTTGCTCGCGACGAACTGCCGGTCGGCGACAGGGGCGCCCGGGCGTCCGGCGACGAACCCCGGGTCGAGGAAGTAGACGGTCACCGACGGCCCGACCAGGTGCGGCCGGGCCGCGCTCCGCGCGATGGCGCCGTCGCGGGCGAAGAAGCGTGAGAGGGTGAGCAGGCTGGCCGGAGTGGACGCCGCCTCGCGCGCCTGAGCGGTGTCGGCGGCGGTGAAGGGCGCCGGGAAGCCGCCGGCGGCCACAGCATGGGCGGCGGCGGGGCTGAGGGCGCCGAGCGCAGTGGTGGCGGCGAGCACCACGACCGCCGCGCCCTTGCGGACAGGCCTGCGGACGGCCTTGCGGCCGGCGGGCGCGTGCCGGTTCGGTGATGTGCGGATCGGGGTCATGGGGGTCACGCTCCGATCCCGTAGAGCGAATGGGTCCACGTGAACGAGCCGTTGCTCACGTAGTAGTTGTAGTCCGCCCAGTTGTAGCGGTAGTTGGACGGCCACGGGTCGCCCCAGTAGACCTGGTTGTCGGAGGTGTCGTAGCCGTACAGCACATGCATGTGCCCGCCCCCGGAGCTCCACTCGATGCGCGTCTCGACGGGGCGGTTGGCGTTGATCTCGTTCTGCACGGTGCTGTAGCGCAGATAACCGCGCACGTACGTACCGGGGCTGATGCCCATCCAGTCGAGGGCGTTCTGCACGTCGTCCAGTGCCGCCTGCCAGTTGCCGCAGGTGCTGCCCTGGGGCCGGTTGAAGGCGGCGTCGCAGAACTGGTTCTGGGTGTAGTCGCGCCCGAACCACGACGCGATGGTGTTGCCGCTCGCCGCCCAGCACCAGTTGCTGTTCTGCTGCGCCTGCATGCTGATGTTCAGGCGCTTGGCGGCGGGAGCGGCGGGGTGAGCGGCGGCCCGGGGAGCGGCGTGCGGGGCCGCGTGAGCGGTGGCCGCAGGCACGAGGGCGGGCGTCAGGACGGCGACGGCCACGAGGACCGTTGATGCCAGCCGTCTACGCCCCTGAAGAGTAAGGGACATGGCGTTCCTCCCAGTCAGGGTGGGGGTGGAGGAGCGCGTCCGGACGCTGCGAGAGCAGCATCGATCTTTTGTCGGGGCTCGGTCAATGAAGTTATCCACAGGGCTGGCGGCAAAGTGAATTCCCCCCGTACCGTTGTGAACGCCACAGCAGGTACCAGCACGTGGCAGCGCATGTAACGCCCTGTTCCAGGACAGGGCAGTGAATGTTCACCGATAAACGGTCGGAGGGGGGCGGGGGGAGGGGAGGGGCCCATGGCAGCACACAGCGCCGATCGACGTGCCGTCCCGCGCCCCACCGCCCCGGCCCCAGGCTCGTCCCGCCGCCCCACCCCCGAGGCCGAACTCGCCGAAGCCCTGCGCACCGGCCCGTTCTCCGCCGCGCTCCGGGCCGCGCTTGCCGCACGGGGACTGGCTCTGCACCGTGTGCAGCACCGGCTCGCCCAGCGCGGCGTACGTGTCGGTGTGTCCAGCCTCAGCTACTGGCAGCGCGGTGTGCGGCGGCCCGAGCGGCCCGAGTCCCTTCGCGCCGTCACCGCGCTTGAGGAGGTCCTGGAGCTTCCCCCGCACTCCCTCACCCGCCTGATCGGCCCCCGTGCCACCAGCGACCACCCCCCGGCCCGCCCGTATCGCACCCTCCTCGAACCCGCCGCCGCGGTCGAATCGCTGCTGGCGAGCCTGGCGGCACCGGCGGACGGCGGGCTGCACACCGTGATCCACTACGAACACGTCCACATCGGTGCCCATCGAGAACTCGCCGCCCGTGACTCGCAACACGTCGTACGGGCCCACCGCGATGGCGTCGACCGCTATCTCGCCATCTATCACGGCGACCCGGGCTGCGACGCGGAACGGGTACGGGTGCGCGGTCTCGGCAACTGCCGGGTCGGGCGGGTCCGGCGGCACGGCGCATCGGGGGTGATCGTCGTCGAGCTGCTCTTCGACGGGCGGTTGAGAGTCGGCGAGACCGCCGTCCTGGGATACCGCTTCGAGGACGGGACCGGCGCGCCCAGCCATGAGTACGTTCGCGGCTTCACCTACGGGGGCGGCCAGTATGTCCTTGAGGTCGGCTTCGACCGCGCCGCCCTGCCCGTCCACTGCCGCCGCTTCGCCCGTCCCTCGGCGACCGCCCCTCGCGAGGCGGTCGCCGATCTGACGCTGAACGCCCATGGCTCCGTCCACCTCGTGGAGCAGCAGATACGGCCGGGGGTCCTCGGCATCACATGGGAGTGGGACTGAAGCGGCCGTGGTCTCCTGGAGGACGTCGCCTTCGGCGGACGGGTACGTGTGCCGCGGTTCCCGGAGCAGCGGATGGCCGGGGCCGGATCGGTGTCCGCGATGCCGGTGATGGCGCGGGCGCATCCGCGGCCCGGCGCTGCACCCCAACGCCTCGTCCGGGACTGCGGAACCGTCTTCGCCACCGAGCCGGATCCGGAGCCGGTGCCGCGGGCGCCCTTTCGGGCTCACAAGCGGACCGTGATCACTTCCGGGTGCTGACCACCACGTGCGGTCAGGGCAGCCTGCCAGACCTCGGTCAGGTGAGGAGGGATGAGGCCGCCGGTCACCATGCTGTCCGGGGCGCAGAAGCGGTACTCGCTCAGCTCCTCCTCCTGCAGGGTGATCGCGGCCTGGTCCTCGGAGCTCAGAACGCCGCCGTCGAAGACGTAGAGCACCTGCGCTCCGCGGCCGGGCACGCTGATCCATGCGTGGACCAGCAGGCGGCCGATGGGCGGTGTGATGCCGAGTTCCTCGCGTACCTCG
The DNA here is from genome assembly GCF_040297165.1 of Streptomyces sp. NPDC001851. Taxonomy (NCBI): domain Bacteria; kingdom Bacillati; phylum Actinomycetota; class Actinomycetes; order Kitasatosporales; family Streptomycetaceae; genus Streptomyces; species Streptomyces sp. NPDC001851. Next base: position 35,816 of record NZ_JBEOYR010000031.1, read on the forward strand.
CGGGCGGTCGCGTCCTGAGGGGTTTCGTTCCGGTCGATGTCGATGGCGCCACCGGGGAGGTTCCAGAAGTCCTTGTACGTCGGATTGACGATGAGGATGTCGCCGTCGGCATTGGAGAACAGCGCGCCGGCCGAAGCGGTGAGGGCGGGAAAGGGAGGGTGCATGGTCAGGTCCTGGTGGGGTGGGGGACAAGCGGGTATCGGAGGAACCCAGGTGCTGCCCGGTTGGTACAGGACGAGCCCGCCCGCGCCGAGCACCCTGTAGCGCCGGGGCGGGTGACGCCTCGCCGGCCCGCGGCCCCATGAAGTCCGGTCCTGGTCCGGTTCGGGGCGGGGAAGAACACCGCTGTCAGGCACACCACGGTGGCGATTGAAGCATGGGCGGACTGGGGGCGTGAGAGGGGCCACGGTGAGCCTGCGCAAGCCATCGTGCCGCACCGGAGGGTCCAGGGCGCTGGCAGCGCATCGGGAAGGTCGAGCGCCCCCGGCGCACAACCCCGGCGTCCTGTGCGCGTGTGCGCCGTGCGCCGGACGGGTGTCACGGCCTGGACGCTCGTATCCCGGCGGGAAGGCCTTCTGGCATATGCCACTGCGGGTGCTGCCCCGGCCACGGGAGGGCCGCGCCCCGACGCGCCGAGCCCGAGGACGGTACCCATGCGCACGAGGATGACCAGGCACCTGGAGTCCGTCCTCATCGAGGCCGCCGTCGGCGACGAAGCCGCACCGGTGCGCCGGCCGGTCCTTCCGCCGGAGTTCAACTGGCGCGACTACACCGTGCTGCTGCTGCACATCGCCGCGGAGATCGAGCACTCCCTGATGGTGCAGTACCTCTTCGCCGCGTACTCGCTGGGCGGACCACAGGTCCCCGAGCACCTGCGTGCAGACGTACGGCGATGGCAGGAGATCGTCCTCGGTATCGCGAAGGAGGAGATGGGCCACCTGCTCACCGTGCAGAACCTCCTGATCGCACTCGGCAGCCCGGTCAACCTCAACCGGGAGGACTACCCGTGGGGCACGGACTTCTATCCGTTCCCGTTCACGCTCCGGCGGCTCACCCAGGAAACGCTCGCCCGGTACATCTGCGCGGAGAGCCCGCCCAACTGGACGGGCGAGGAAGCCGAGCGGATCCGGCGGCTGGCCGCCGGCCAGCAGGGCGCACCGGTGAACCGCGTGGGCGCCCTCTACGAACGGCTGGCCGACATTCTGGGGGATCGCGATCGCATCCCGGATGCCGCCTTCCAGGCCGATACCCTGCCCTACCAGGCCTCCTGGCACGAGTGGGGCCGCGGCTACACCCTCGGCGAACGCGGCCGGGACGCCGGCAGCGTGCCCGAGACGCAGTCGCCCGACCTGCTGATCATCGGCGTCTCCTCGCGGGACTCCGCCCTGAACGCGCTGAAGCAGATCGGTGATCAGGGCGAGGCGCTCCCTCCGATGCAGGCGCCTCTCCCCGCGGCCGGCAGCGCGGCCGGCACGGATCCGCAGGATCTCTCCCACTTCTTCCGCTTCCTGACGATCTTCCGCGAACTGGACCGGCTCGACCCGCCCGACCAGGACACCGTCGCGCGGCGGGTGGCCGAGAACCCACGCACCGACCACCGGCTCAACGAGGAGACCGTGGCACTGATCCACACGCAGGCCCTCGCACCGGACCAGTCGCGCCCTGAGGTCAACCCCATCACCGATCCCGAGGCCGCACGCTGGGGCCACCTGTTCAACCTGCGCTACCGCATGCTGCTGACCGACGTGGCACACAGCTTCCGTCTGACCGGCCCGCTCGACAACGGCACCACCCTGACCGCGCGCGGATCGCTGATCCACCGGGCATTCGGGGAGATGTACAACCTCCGGGCCGTCGCCGGAATGCTGCTCCAGCTCCCGCTCGACCGCGAACGGGCCGACGGCCTGCTGGCCGGTCCGCCGTTCGAGATGCCGTACACGCTGGACCTTCCGGCGGGCGACCGCAACCGGTGGCTGCTCCAGCGCGATCTCACCGAGGCCTCGCTGCGCGCCGTCGACGACCTGCTCCAAACGAGGCTGAGGCCGGAGGGCGAGGCGTACCTGCGCGCGCTTCGCGAGACCGACGTCCAGGCACGGAAGTTCGCCGAACGCGTGCTGGCCGAGCGCTGAACACCCCTCGGCAACCGACCGACCACCGACGAGGAGAGAGCGTGGCCATCAAGGAACTCCGGATCCTGCCGCCCCTGGCGATCGGCCGCCTGGGCTCGGCCGCCCGGCCGATGGACAACTACGAGGTACTGGTGGACCCGGACCGCCCGTTGGCGCCCCGGCAGGTGCAGCCGGCCCCCACCTTCCATGTGGATCCGGACAGCGGCGCCATCACCTCGGCCGAGACGCCGCCGGCACTGCGCTTCACCGAGGACGGCCAGGTCCGGCCGGTGGCTCCGTTCCTGGAGGTCTGGGCGCTGACCGCGCAGCCGGACCGGGAGGACGTACTGGAACCGCTGACCCTCGACCTGCTGGCCCGTCACGGACTCGGGCCCGAGGACGTGCGCTGGTCGGTGCACGTGGCCAACCACAAGATCCACCGCAGGACCGGCGACGAGAACGACCGCATCGATGCGCGGGTCGGCCCCGTCAACGACCACGCGGTGCACCCGCTCAACGGCACCTGCCCGAACTTCCTGGCGGGCAAGGCACTTCCGCTCGGGCATGTCCGATACCTGAAGCCCACCCCGGAGTTCCCCGGCATCCGGCTGCGCTTCACCCCCGCCGCCGGCCGCGTCTACGGCTCCAGCCCCGCCTCCCAGCCCGACCCGAACGTGGTCGACGCGCTGTACGACGCCAACCGGGGCACGTGGCTCGGCTACCACGACCCCAACGACCCCCGGGTCACCCAACCGGCCGGGATCTATGCCGGTGTCGCACAGGGCGACGACTGGGTCAGCTCGGGCTACCTGGACGACGAGTGCGACGGCCTGGTCAGGGCCGAACTCACCATCGACGGCACCCTGCTGAGCGCCTACGGCCGGATCGGCGCCGGCCCGCCGGCCTACGCTCCCGACAGCTTCCCGGTACGCGCCGTCGCGGACGAGCTGGAGCAGGCCATGTTCGGCCCCACGGTCGCCGCCGACCAGGTGTCGCCGGAGGCCGCTGAGGAGGTGGTCCGGCGTGCTTTCGACACGGTCCGGCTCATGAACACGGCCGTGCTGAACGGCAACACGGTGAACGGCCAGGTCCGCAACGCCTCCACCATGGTCGACCAGGACACCGTCGACACCGGCCGCCTGTACGAGCCGATCATGGCTCCGTCGCTGGTCGACCGCAGCGCGCTGCTGAGCCTGCACCAGCAGGTGCTCACCGGCTTGCGCAGCGGCACGGCTCCTTGGTTCGCCGACGTGCTGCGCGACTTCGACGAGGTCGGCGACCTGTCCAACAAGGGGCGGCGCAAGATGCCGGCTCTGATGCGCGGTGCGGACGGCCGCTCCCTCGCGCTGACGCGCCGCCAGGTCGACCTCGTCCGCAAGGCCGCCCAGCGGGCGATCTTCACCGACAACGGCCCCGCCGCCACTTCGACCTCCGACCCCGAGGAGCGGGGATGACCGAGCCGCAGCCCATCACCTCGATCCGGCCGAGCAACCTCTCGGCGCAGTTGCACTACCGGGCACCCGGTAACCCGCCCAGTACCCTGGCCGCCTCCGCCATCTCCAACGCCTTCCCCGGCCTTGAGTTCGACTTCCGGAACATCTGGCGCCGCATCTTCGAGGGCATCGAGCTGCACGAGGCGGACAACCTGGTGGTCCGGGCCGATCCGGACCACCAGGAGCTGGAGGGTTGCCGGTTGCTCCGGGTGGCCGGTGAACCGATGGTCGGCGACCTGCTCGGCCCGCAGCTTCCCAGGAGCGCGCCCCGCAGGCTCACCTCGGCCGGTAACCCCGACGGGGTGACGATGCTGGAATGGTCCAACTCCCTCGCGAAGGTCCTGGACGCCCATGCCGGTCAGCCGGTGGCCTGCGAGTTCACGATGCAGCCGAGCGACAACCCGGTGGGCATCCCGGAGGACCCGGCCGAGCTCCGCTCCGTCGACTTGGTCATCCGTCCCTTGTTCGCCGTGAGCGAGGCGACCGAGGACCGGACGGCGGTGATCGACGAACAGCTGGTGCAGCCCGGCGACCTCACCCGCAGCCTCTGCTCGCCCTGGCAGAACGACTACCGCGAGTGCGCCTGCTACTACTGGGCCGCCAGCCGGCCGGACTACGTCAACGTGGACGTGGACGAACAGGGTGTCAGCGTCGGCAACAACTGGCTCTCGGTGCATCGGGAACCCAAGGAGTACGTGCTCGACAACGGCCGGGACACCCGCCTCCTGACGTACGACAACCTGTTCCGGGAATGGCAGTCGCACCTGCGATTCATCGTCGGCGGCCGGGACTACCCGGACGATGGCCGCCCCACGGACCACTCCTGACGAGGCCTTGTCCGATGAACCCTTCCCTCACCCCACCCACGACAGGGGCGCCGGCCCGCGAGCTGTTCGAGCTGTCCGCCCCGGTCAGTCCCGACCTCCACCTGCTGCGCACCGAGGTCGGCCGGCACGCCCTGGTGGTCAACGGCAACCGCCTGTTCGACCTCGACGCGGACAGCTACCTGGCCCTCGACCGCGCCCGGCACGCCGGCGACGGCTCCGGGTTGTCCCGCTTGATGTCCGAACTCGGGCTGGACGCCCCACCGCTGATCGACGACCGGCCTCCCGCCGAGCCGCCGGTGCGCGCCCTGTCGCTCTCGGTGGCGCAGAAGTGCAACCTGGGCTGCACCTACTGCTACGCCCAGCAGGGCAGCTTCGGCGGGACACCCACCAGCATGTCGCCCGAGACCGCGCTCACCGCAGTGGACCTGCTCTTCCGCGACGCCGCACCGGGAGAGCGGGTGAACCTGGCCTTCCTCGGCGGTGAGCCCCTGCTCAACCGGCCCGTGGTGCACGCCGCCACCGAACACGCGGTCCGGCTCGCGGCGGAACGGGATGTGCCGGCGACCTTCTCGATCACCACCAACGGCACCACGCTGACCGCCGCGGACGCCGACTTCTTCGAGCGGCACGGCTTCGCGGTGACGGTGAGCCTGGACGGCACCAGGGAGGCGCACGACTCACTGCGGCCCTACCGGGGCGGACAGGGCAGCTTCCGGAGGGTGATCGCCAACGTGACCCCGCTCCTGGCGGCGCAGCATCGGATGCAGGTCTCGGCACGGGTGACGGTGACCCCGCACAATCTCGCCCTGCGGGAGACCCTGGACGCGTTCGTCGGACTCGGCTTCCACAGCGTCGGCTTCTCGCCCCTGCTGAACTCCCCGACCGGCCGGGGCGAACTGTCCGCCGAAGACCTTGAGCTGATGCTCGATCAGATGGTGGCATGCGGCGAGGAGTTCGAACGGCAGGTGGTCGCAGGCCGCCGCTACCCGTTCGCCAACCTGGCCAACGCGCTGCGTGAGCTCCACCGGGGCACTCATCGCCCCTATCCCTGCGGGGCCGGCGCCGGGTACCTGGGCGTCTCCGCGGAGGGCGAGCTCGCCGCCTGCCACCGCTTCGTGGGCGATCCCAGGGGCGTGCTGGGCAGCCTCGACCGGGGCGTGGACCGTGCGCGGCAGCTGACCTGGCTCGCCGAGCGGCATGTGCACCGCCAGGAGCCGTGCCGATCGTGCTGGGCGCGCTATCTGTGCGGCGGTGGCTGCCACCACGAGGTGATCGACCGTGGCCGCCCCGCCTGCCAATACATCCGCGGCTGGCTGCACTACGCCCTGGGTGCGTACCACCGGCTGCTCAGCCGCAGGCCCGACTGGTTCCGCCCCGCGCCTCCCGGCGGGACACCGGCGTGACCGACGGCGCAGAGCCCGCCCGGCGCATCCACACCGAGGTCTGCGTCCTCGGTGCCGGACCGTCGGGTGCCCTCTGTGCCCGGCGCCTGACCGAACTGGGCCACCGGGTACTGCTGGTGGAGCGGCACCCGTTTCCGCGTCCGCACGTGGGGGAGGCGCTGACTCCGGCCGTCCGGCCGCTGCTGGACAGCCTCGGGCTGCTGCAGGCCGTACGCGACGCGGGCTTCGTCGCCCCCGCCTGGTCGTGCGTGCGCTGGGCGGACGAGCGCGTGCGCCGGGTCCGTCCGCCGGCCGGCGCGAGCGGGTTCACGGTCTGCCGTGCACGCTTCGACCAACTCCTGCTGGACGCCGCCCGGTCCGCCGGCGTCACGGTGCTCCAGCCCGCCCGCGCGCACCGGCCCCACCGCCTCGACGCCGGCTGGGAGGTGCCGCTCACGACGCCCGAGGGGCCCCGGAGCCTGCGCGCGCGGTTCCTGGTCGACGCCACCGGACGGGCGCGGGTCCTCGGCGGGCGGGTGACCCGTACGGACCCGCGGACGGTCGCGCTGTACGCGGCGTGGCGCGTCGGGACCAGGAGAGTCCCGCCGACCTGCCTGGAGGCCGGACCGCACGGCTGGCTGTGGGGCACGCTCCTGCCGGGCGAGGAGTACCGGGTCATGGCCTTCACCGACCCCGAGCAGCTGCGCCGCTCCGGCGTCCACCGCTCCTCGCGGGCCGATTTCCTGCGAGGCCTGCTGGCCGGCTCCGAGCTGCTGCGCGAGCTGGCGGCGGACCGGCCCGCGAGTGCGGTGGCGGTCTGCGACGCCACCGGTTACCTCGATCCCGACCCCGTTGCCGAGGACCGCATCAGCCTGGGCGAGGCGGCGTTCGCGATCGACCCGCTCTCCTCCTCAGGGGTGGACAAGGCTCTGCAGAGCGCCATGGCCGGGGCGGTCACCGTGCACACCCTGCTCGGTGCGGGCGGTGACCGACGGGCCGCGCTGGCCTACTACCGTGACAGCCAGCGCGCTTCGGCCGAGCAGCACGCGCGCTGGGCCGGCGGCTACTACGCGGAACATCTGCCATACCGGGGCAACGACTTCTGGCGCCGCCGCTCCCGGCCGCTCCCGGACCCCGGACGGGAAGCCCCGCCCCGCCCCGGCCTCGCCGCCCTCATGCACCGGCGGGTACGCCTGGCACCCGCCGGCCGGCTGACAAGCACCCCGTGCGTGGTGGGCGACCAGGTGGCCTTCCGCCCCGCGCTCGTCCATCCCGCGCTGCCCCGGCCGGTGGCCTATCTCGGCGGGCACGCGCTCGCCCCGCTGGTCGCGTCGCTGCACGGCGGGCACACACTCGCCGAGACCCTGCGTGCGTGGAGCCGCACCATGCCGGCCGACCAGGCCCTGACCGTGGCCACGTGGCTGCACGGACAGGGCCTGCTGGCGCCCCAGCCGTAGTCCGACACCGGACGTCGATTGCTCCGCTCTGGTGACGGATCCCCAGTCGGGTAGTGCTCAGACGACTGAGCGTCAATCAATAGTTCGTACTGTGTACGTTCCATGCCCTGAGGGTGGCCCATGACACAACCGCAGACCCCGGCTGGCCCTGTCAAGCACGTGGTGTTCCTGGTTCAGGAGAACCACACCACGGACAACTACTTCCTCTCCATGGCGGCCTACGGCGCCAACATCGCCACCGGCTGGCCGGTCTCGCCGAACCCCCCGCTGTTCGACCCGCCGCACGACCGGCACGCCTACTACCGCTGGCTCACCCAGTCCACCAGTGATCATGTCCAGTTCGACACCACCTCGGTGCTGCCGTTCTACGCCTGGCTGGCCGCCAGCGGGGCGTTCCTGGAGAACCACTGCTCCGGTTTCGGGACCAACTCGACACCGAACCACCTGCTCATCGTCGGCGGCCAGTCCCCAACGCTGCGCAACCCCCGCCACAACACCCAACCGGTGTGGGACCTGCCCTCCCTGCCGGGGCTCGCCCAGGACAACGGCCTGAGCTGGAAGGCCTACACCGGCGCCACCGGCTACCCGGTCGAGTTCTACCAGCAGCTCAAGGGGTCGGCGAACATCGTCCGCTCGGCCAAGCCGTCGCAGCAGTTCCTCAACGACGCCGCCAACGACTCCTTGCCGACGCTCGCCATGGTGTGGCACGACGAACCGTTCGACGAGCACCCGACGGCGGACGTATCACTCGGCATGGACGCGGTCTGGCAGGCCGTAGACGCGGTGGTGCAGGCCGGGCGGTGGAACGAGACGGTCTTCTTGCTGACCTGGGACGACTGGGGCGGTTTCGACGACCATGTCGCCACGCCCAACGTGGAGTACACACCGGACGGCGTCCAGTTGGCCTATGGCCCCCGGGTACCGCTGCTGATGTTCGGCGGTCGGGTCCGCCCCGGCATCGACAGCCGGTGGTGCTCGCACGTCAGTCTCCCCAAGACCGCTTTGCAACTGCTCGGTCTGCCGCCACTCGGTGTACCCCGGGTGGACAATGACGGCGGCCTGGCGGACCTGGTCGACCTGGCCGGGGGCGGCGGCACGATGCCGCAGCCGCCCGCCTTCGGCAGCCAGATCAGGCTGCCGGCCCCGCCGCAGCCGACGCCGCAGCCGGCGCCTTTGCCGCCCTCACCGGTCGCAGGTCCGAAGCTCGTGGATGAAGTGATCCTGCGCGATGGCACTTCGCTGGGCCGACCGCGGGATGTGCTCATCAGGACCCACTGACCAGCCGAAAATTGAAGCCTCTACGTTTGAACCGTCCACCACGGCCGGTCCTTGACAATATGTCACCCGGTGGAAGGATGGAATCGGCGGCATATGCCACATCCCATGAGGGTGAGGTGAAGAATCACCTCACGCCCAAGAAATTCTGAACACTCCTCCCGGTCGGCCGGTTGTCCCGCCGACGTCGGGGGTCCTCGTCCCGCGGGTCGCGAGAGGACCACAGTCATGACCAAAGAAAAGCCGCACAGCGCGGTGGTACCGTCCGTGAGGGACCCCATACGGATCGTTCCACTGAGCGTCGAAGAAGAATTTCTTCGCCCGATCGAAGGCGCTCCCCCCGTCACTGTCCCACACCTCAGGTATATGGGCGGTCCGATCCTCAGCTCTGTCAAGGTGTTCACCGTCTACTGGGGGGCGGACTGGGGGGGTAACCGTTCTCTGTTCGACACCGCTACGCAGCTGGACGAATTCTTCGACTTCGTGCTGAGCAGCGAGTTGATCGACGAGCTGTCGGAATACAGCGTCAACGGGCAGCAGATCCGACACGGTCGCCGGATCGGCAGAGCCATTGTCACCGCACCCAGGCCGAAGACGGTCGTCAGTGACGCCGCTGTCCAGCACATGCTTCAGCAGGAGCTCGTCGCGAACCCCGATTTCCCGGTGCCGGACGCAAACACCCTGTACTTCGTGTACCTGCCCCCGGGTATCACCGTGGTGCAGGGCGGATCCCGCTCCTGCCAGGCGTTCTGCGGCTACCACAGCGATATCGGCGGGCAGATCTTCTACGCCGTCATGCCGTACCCCGGCTGCCCCGGCTGCCTGGGCGAACTCGGAGAGCTCGACGCTCTCACCTCCACCAGCTCCCATGAACTGTGCGAGGCGATCACCGATCCGGTGCCCGGACGCGGCTGGTACGACGAAGAAAACGGTGAAATCGGCGACATTTGCGCCTGGAAGACCCGCAAAGTCGGTGACTTCACCGTTCAGAAGGAATGGTCCAACAAGAACGAAGGCTGCATCTGAGTCACCACGCGACGGGGGTCCCGCCCCGGACGGGGCGGGACCCCCGTCACACCCGTACTGGGCGGGACCCCGTCACAGCCTGATGACCGACACGGTGTCGGCGAAGAAGTTGGTCACGTAGAGGTGGGTGCCGTCCGGGCTGACGGCCACCCCCCGGGGTGCGCCGCCGACCGGGATCGTCCCCACCACTTCCTCTCGGCCGGGATCGATCACCGACACGCTGTCGAAGGGGAAGTGGGCCACGTACACCCGGTCTCCGTCGGGGCTCACCGCCACACCGTACGGGCCTATGGTGACCGGGACACGGCCGAGCAGCGCCTTGTCCGCGATGTCGACGATGGACACCTGGTCGGAGAAGTAGTGGGTGACGTACAGAGTCCGCCCGTCGGGGCTCACCGCCACGCCGACCGGGAAGTCCAGCCCGGTGAACGTTCCGAAGTCCCCTTTCGCGAACGCGTCGGTGACGAACACCCGGTCTTCGAGGGCCAGCGCCAGATAGACGCGCCTTCCGTCGGGGCCGGCTGCCACCCCGTACGGCGCATGGCCGAAGCCGCTGCCCTGCTCATCGTCCGGAAGGTGGATGACGAACAGCGTCTCGGTCTCCGGAACCGTGACGTGCAGTGTCCGTCCGTCGGGATTGGCCGCCACGCCGTACGGGCCCTCGCCGACCGGGAAGGTGGCCACCACCTCCCCACGGGAGAGGTCGACCTCCGACAGGGAATTCCCCTTGAACTCGGTCACGTACAGGCGGGTCCCGTCCGGGCTCACCGCCACGCTGTGCGGGCTGTGCCCGACCGGGATGGTGGTGACCCCCTTCGCGACCGGGGGCGCGGTCTCGGCACGGGGCACCAGCCGGTTCCTCTGCCGGGCCGCATCGAGAAGGCGCTGCAACGGCGGGTCCATGTGTGCCGCTGCCAGTTCCCGACTGTCGCGTTCGATGGTCATGGCATGTCCTGGCTGCTGGGGGACGGATGCGCGCTGGTCACAGGCTGCTCAGGAACGGCAGCGAGGGCATGAAGAAGTACTCGCCGCCCTTCATGGTCACGGCCTGGGCGGGAGCGGGGACCTCCTGCGTCCCGTCCTCTCCCCAGACCAGCGGCCAAGCCTGAGGAGGCCGGCTGCCCTGGCCGATGACCGGGTCGCGGCCGGGATCGGGAGGCGAGTCGTGTGCGGGGAATCCGGTGTTGTTCGCCCACAGTTGCTGCACGAACTCGAACTGCTGGTCGATCTGGGAGTTGAACGCCATGAACAGCAGGCCGACGCCGCTCTCCGGGTCGACGCCCGGCGTCCGTTCCCCGTAGGTCTGTCCGCGCCGCGCCATCAGATGCAGCTTCTCCACCTCCGGATCCTGGAACTTTCCGGACCCGCGTGGGTTGGTCTTGCGGACGTGAGCCTGGAACGGGCACTTGTGGGCGGCGGCGTCTTCGCCGTAGGTGAAGTTGTTCATCACCGGCGTGTGTCCTATGGCCTTGGGCTGGAGAGTGAGCGGGGTGCCGTCCCTGAAGCGGCCGACGAACATCGCACCGGCCCGCGCGCGGTCGTCGTTGGTGAGATTCAGGGCATTGGCGAGCTCTTCCTCGGCCGCCTTGAAGGCCCGCACGTTCTGTTCCAGCTTGCGCAGCACGAAGTAGCTGCCGAAGTCCGTGCCGGAGTCGGCGGTCCCCGGGTCCGCGACCAGCACCCGGCCCAGCGGCAGGAACGGATCCCATACGTCGGTTCCGTCCATCGTGTCGCGCTCCGCCTCCAGGTCCTCGGCGAGGAACAACGGCAGGCTGCGCCCGTCGACATAGCCGAACTGCTCGATCGCGCGGCCCGCGTCATCGCGCTGGGTCTGGCCGGTCTCTTCGGCGATCACGGTGATCGAATCGGTGAGCAGCGCCTTGACCTCGGCGAGCCGGGCGTCGGCAGGGTCGGGATCGTGGTCGCCCACCAGGACGACGGCGTGGATGTCCTTCTGGTACTCCTGCTGCCACTGCTCTTTCTTGGGATCGCCCAGGTGGGCCACGGAATCGGGGTGCTTCATCCCCTTCTTGAAGACCTCGTCGTGGAACTCCACGTCATCCAGACCCAGCGCCTGGTAGCCCAGCTTCGACAGCCCCACGCCGACATAGGGGGTGCCCTTCGTGTCGTGTTGGTTGAACGCGTCCGCTTCTTCGAGTGCCGTCTTGGCCGACTTCATGAGGGGGACCAGACCGGACAGGAAGGCCCGGCCCGCGGACGCGTCGGCGAACTGGAGGATCAGGATGTGCAGACGGTCGCGGACGTGCCCCTTCAGGATGTTCGGCTGCAAGTGCTGGAGCATGGTGTCGTCGTCGCCGGTGGCGTTCTTCCACGACAGCGGTGCTGTGTTGTCGAGGTTCACGGGCATGTCAGCCCCCTTTGTCGATATTGCGGCACCTTTTTTCAGTCTGCTGAAGGGAGCTGGAATATGCGAATTGATCGAGGCCCTGGCATGTGCCGGTGCGCGGCACCACCGGTCACGGGTGACAAATTGAACGGTGAAAATCTCGGTTGACAGGAAAAGTACTTTGTTTCACCGGAACGATTTGCGAACGGGGTGGGCGGGATAAACACTTGACGTGTACGAACCTCTTCGGAAGGACGAACGATGAGGTACGAGATATCGGCCCGGAGTGTCCGCACGCCCGCCGCACGGCCGGCGCCCTCGCGCAAGGGGCGGGACGCGACGACGGCAGGAGCTGTCGTGGATGGCCGGCGGCGCGGGTGGGTCCCCCCGCGGTTCGCGGAGTTCGAGACGCCGCACGAGGTCACGGCGTACGCGGGCCGTAGGTAGCCGTCGGCCGGTGTCGAGGGGGCCGGCTGGGAGGATCCCGATGGACATCACCACGCCGCCGCGCACCCGGCAGGAGTTCGAGGCAGCACTGCAGGCCCTTTCCGCGCAGTACTGGGACAAGCATCCGTTCCACTCGCGGCTGCACGACGGCGCGCTCACCGAGGACGAGGTGAGACGCTGGATCGCCAACCGCTGGTACTACCAGAAGTGCCTGCCGCAGAAGGACGCCGCCATCCTCGCCAACTGCCCCGACATACAGGTGCGGCGCAGATGGGTGGAGCGGATCCGGTACCAGGACGGGCGGGACGACACCGGCAGCGGCGGACTGGAGGAGTGGCTGGCGCTCGCCACCGCGGCGGGCATGAAGCGGGCCGAAGTGCTGGACGAACGGCTCGTCCTGCCCGGTGTCCGCTTCGCCACCGACGCCTATGTCCACTTCGCCCGGGTCCGCCCCTGGACGGAAGCGGTGGCCGCCTCGCTCACGGAGCTGTTCGCGCCCGAGCTGATGCGCACCCGTCTGACGGCTCTGCGCGAGCACTACCCCTGGATCCACTCCAGCGGCCACCAGTACTTCGACCGCCGGATCGAGGCCGCCTCCAGTGACGCCGCCCATGCGCTGGACCTGGTGCTGGAGAACTGCACCACGCGCGAGCGGCAGGACGCGGCGCTCGCCGCCCTGGAGTTCAAGTGCGGGCTGCTGTGGAGCATGCTCGACGCCCTCGACCGCGCCGCCCGCGCGGAGGGCTGATGAACGGCGTACCGGCCCGGTGCTGGCGGCTGCGACGCGGGGTCCGGCTCGGTCACGACCCGGTGCGGCAGACACCGGTGCTGCTGCACCCGGAGGGCGTCCTGCTGCTCAACGAGACAGCGGCCGCGATCCTGCGCGTGTGCCAGGACACCGCCGGCGCGGCCGAGATCGCAGACGTACTGGCGGAACGCTACGACACCGTGGACACCGGGGAGGTCGAAGCGTTCCTGACCGCGCTCGCCGCGCGCCACCTGCTGGAACCGGTCATACCGGCGCGGGCGCCGGCTCCGGGCGGCGGCGCGGGCCCCGAGACCGGCAGGCACCGCGGTGGCTGAGCACACCCCCCGGCCGCTGGGCCTGCTGGCCGAACTCACCTACCGCTGCGGCCTGCGCTGCCCCTACTGCTCGAATCCGCTGGCCCTGGACACCTATGCCGACGAGCTGACGGCCACTCAGTGGTGCGCCGTGCTCGACCAGGCGCGCGCACTGGGCGTGCTGCAGACGCACCTGTCCGGAGGCGAGCCGCTGCTGCGCCGGGACCTGCCCCGCCTCGTCGCACACGCCCACCGCCTCGGCCTCTACGTCAACCTGATCACCGCCGGCCTGACGCTCTCGCCCCGCCGGGCGGGCGAGCTGGCCACCGCGGGCCTCGACCACGTGCAGCTCAGCTTCCAGGACGCCCGCCCCGGCGGCGCGGACCTCATCGCGGGCCGGCCCGCCCACCGGCGCAAGCTGGCGGCCGCGGCCGCGGTGAAGCAGGCGGGGCTGGCCCTGACGGTCAACGTCGTACTGCACCGCGCGAACATCGACCACATCGACGCTCTCGTCGCCCTGGCGGAACGCGTCGGCGCCGACCGGCTGGAGCTGGCCAACACCCAGTACTACGGCTGGGCGCTGCGCAACCGCGCGGCGTTGCTGCCGACCCGGGCCCAACTCGTGGACGCCGAGCGAGCGGTGCGCGCGGCCCGGTGCCGTACCGGCTCGCGTCTGGACATCGTGTACGTGGTCGCCGACTACTTCGAGGACCTGCCCAAGCCGTGCATGCACGGTTGGGGCAGCCGCCAGCTGACGGTCGCCCCGAACGGTGATGTGCTGCCGTGCCCTGCCGCGGGCCGCATCCCGGGGCTCGGTGTGATGAACATCCGTCAGGCCGACCTGGCGTCCATCTGGTACGACTCGCCGGCCTTCAACCGCTTCCGCGGCACGGACTGGATGCGCGAACCGTGCCGCAGCTGCCCACGCCGGGAGCTGGACCACGGAGGGTGCCGCTGCCAGGCGTTCGAGCTGACCGGGGATCCCGCGGCGACCGACCCCGTGTGCCGTCTGTCGCCACACCGCCCACTCGTCGACCGGATCGTGGCCGAGTCGGAGACGACCGGGGCAGCCGGCCGGCCAGTGCCCGTGGTTCCGCGAGCGCCCGGCGGCAGACCTCCGAAATGATCCCTGGTCCAGGAGGCGCGTGCCCACCGCACCGACGGCCGTCACGCCAGGACCGAACCAGAAGCGAGGCACAGATGGTCACCGTGCAGCCCGTCCTCGGCACCACCGACGACACCACCGTCTCGATGAACAACCTGCGCACCGGCTGGGACGCCGACCAGCCGGGCCTGACACCCGAGAAGGTGAGCGCCGCCGACTTCGGACGGCTGTTCACCACCACCGTCGACGGCCAGATCTACGCGCAGCCTCTCGTGGTCGGCACCACCGTGGTGGTCGCCACGGAGACCAACTCCGTCTACGGCATCCACGGCGTCACCGGCGCGATCCAGTGGCACCGCACGCTCGGCCCGCCCTTCCCCTTCGATGCGGTCTCCAACTGCAAGGACCTCAAACCCAGCATCGGCATCACCAGCACACCGGTCTACGACCCCTCGACCGGCCTGGTCCATCTCACCACCAAGGTCAACGACGGGCCCGACACCAAGCACCCGCACTGGTACCTGCACGCACTCGACCTCGCCACCGGCGCCGACCACCCGGGCTGGCCGGTGACGATACAGGGCGCGCCCGCGAACAACCCGGCGAACGCCTTCGACCCGTACACCGCCCACCAGCGCCCGGGGCTGCTCCTGCTGGACGGGGAGGTCTTCGCCGGTTTCGGCTCCCACTGCGACCGCGGATCCTACGTCGGCTACGTGGTGGGCGTGCACACCACCACCCGGGCCATCCGGATGTGGGCGACCGAGGACGCCACCAGCGGTGCGGATGCCGGCGTGTGGATGAGTGGTGGCGGCCTGGTCTCCGACGGTCCGGGAAGGATCTTCTTCTCCACCGGCAACGGCATCTCACCGGCTCCTGGTCCGGGCCACCCCGCCCCCGGCAACCTGGCCGAGTCGGTGGTCCGCCTCGGCACCGCCGGTACGGGGCCACTCACCGCCCAGGACTTCTTCAGCCCCAGCGACGCCGACAACCTCGACGCGATCGACCAGGATCTGGGCTCGGGGGGCCCGGTCGCGCTGCCCTCCCCGCCCTTCGCCGGCGCTGACCACCCCCACCTCATGGTGCACGTCGGCAAGGACGGCCGGGTGTTCCTCCTCGACCGCGACGACCTCGGCGGCCGTGCCCAAGGCCCCGGTGGGACCGACCGCGTGCTCGGTGTCACCGGCCCCTTCAGGGGAGTCTGGGGGCACCCGGCGGTCTGGGGCGGCGGCAGCGGCCGCGTCTACGTCGCCGAGAACGACGGCCAGCTACGTGCCTACGCCTTCGGGCTGTCCGACCTCCAGGAGCCCGAACTCACCCCAGTCGGCGCCAGCAGCGCCGGCATCGGTCACTACCCAGGCTCACCCGTCGTGACCTCGACGGGCACCCAGCCCGGCTCCGCACTGGTCTGGGTCATCTGCCCTGGCGGACCGTTGGACGACAACTCGCTGTGCACCGACGCACAGCTGCGCGCGTACGATGCCGAGCCGGAAGACGGCGTCCTGCGGCTGCGCTGGTCCGCGCCCATCGGCAACTCCACCAAGTTCTCCGTACCCGCCGTCGGCGGCGGTCGCGTCTACGTGGGTACCGGGGACGGCAGGCTGATCGCCTTCGGCCGGCCGTCCGGCTCCCCGCTCACCGGAAGCTTCGTCGATCTGGGCAGCGTCGGCGTCGGCAGCAGCGGGCAGGCCACCGCCACCGTGACCGCCTCGGACACGGTGACCGTGACGGCGGTGACCACCGAGCCGCCGTTCTCCCTGCCCTCGCCGCCCCAGCTGCCGGCCACCCTGCACCCCGCCGAGCAGTTCGCCGTACCGGTGTCCTTCACCCCCACGGGCCCGGGCGGGGCGGTCGGCTCCCTCAGCTTCTCGACCAGCGTCGGCGGAACCACCGAAACCGTCGGTCTCGGGGTGTTCGGCAACGGCACCAAGCCCGGGTTCAGCGCGTCCCCCTCCGTGGTCACGTTCGACCCCGCCGACGCGCTGAACGTCGGCGACCGTATGACCCTCGGCGTGATCATCACCAACACCGGCACCACCGCCGACACGATCAGCACCACTGGAGTACCCGCGGCACCGTTCCACACGGGTGATCTGCCCCAAGCGGTCTTGCTGCAGCCGGGCGCGTCCCTCGCCATCGCGGTCACCTACGCCCCCACCACCCCCAGCCCGCCTGCCGGCGACACGGACCGTCTCACCGTCACCGGCGCCAGCGGGCTGTCGGTCACCGTGCCGCTCCGGGGGAGAGCCGTCGTCGGAGACCGGAAAATCTCCGTCACGCCCTTGAACCTGGACTTCGGACAGGTCCCGGTCGGCGGCTCACGCACCCTCGACTTCCACGTCAGGAACAGCGGCACCCTCACCCTCACCCTCACCCTGGCCAAGGCGCCCACCCCGCCCTTCAACGATCCTCACCCCCTTGCCGAGGGCCAGCGGCTGGGGCCCGAGAGCGACCTCCACCCGGCCGTGGTGTTCGCACCCACCGCCACCGGACCGGCCAACGGCCAATACACCATCAACAGCGACAGCAAACACCCCATAGGCAAGCAGATCGTCAACCTCACCGGTACCGGCGTCCCCGGCGGGGCCGTCCCGGGCCCGGCCAGGGACTCCTGGTCCTTCAACGGCAGCGCCGCCCTCTCGGGCGCCGACCTGGTGCTCACTCGGGCGGCCCCGAACGAGACCGGATCCGCCCTGCACACCGTGGCGGTGCCCACGGCCGGGCTGCGGGCCGAGTTCTCCGTGGAGATCGGCGGCGGCACGGGCGCCGACGGACTCGCCTTCGTCCTGCTCGATCCCACCGCGACGCCGCAGGCGCTGGGCGCGGGAGGCGGTGGCCTGGGGTGTTCCGGGCTGCCCGGAATCGCCGTCACGCTCGACACGCACCGGAACACGAACGATCCCTCCGCGAACTTCCTGGCGATCGCCACAGGCGGCACCGGCGACGCCCTCACCTACGCCTCCACCGCGACGGGAATCCCCGATCTGCGCACCGGTACCCACGACGTGCACGTCACGGTGGCCAACGGCCACCTCCAGGTCGACCTGGACCACGTGCGGGTGCTGGACACCGCCGTCAGGGTGCCGACACCGGCCCTGGTCGGCTTCACGGCGGCCACGGCGGCCCTGACCGACATCCACCTCGTCCGGAACACAGCCATCGTCTGCTGAGCTCCCTTCTCGGGAACGACCTCACGTCGACGGTCGGATAGTGGTTGGCCGCCCGGAAACGATAGAAAGGGTGTATGCGTGAACTTTCGGGTCAAACCGGGCGCGAGGTGCCTCATGCGTCCCGGCAGACCCCTCGGCCCGATCGCTCCCCTCCAGGAGGAGAGGAGCGGCCGTCGGGCTCGCTGCTGAGCGTGCACAGCCTCGCCGGCCAGGTCTTCCTTCTGCAGCTGGCGGTCGTGATGCTCCTCGTGGCAGCCACCCTGGTGGCGCTCGTGGTACAGGCGCGAAGCGATGTCATGGCGGACGCCCGGCAGCGGACGCTCACCACGGCGCAGACGTTCGCGAACGCCCCGGGGACCGCGGCGGCGCTGAACAGTGCCGACCCGAGCAAGGTGTTGCAGCCGCACGCCGAGGCGGCCCGCAAGGCCGCAGGCGTGGAAGCCATCATCGTGTACGGGCTGAACGGGCTCACCCTCACCCACAGCGACCCGCACCAGATCGGCAAACACGTCATCGGGCCCTACGCGAAGGCGGCGAACGGCAAGCCGTTCACGAGTACCTTCCAGGGGTCCCTGGGGCTCTCCGTGATCTCGGCGGTTCCCGTCAGGGGGCGCGACGGCTCGGTCGTCGGCATCGTCTCCGTCCCCGTCACGGTCGAGACGGTGCAGCACAGGGTGAACCGGCAGCTGCCGGTCCTCTTCGGCGGCGCCGCCGCGGCCCTGGCCGTCGCGGCAGGCGGGGCGGGCCTGGTCAGTCGGCGGTTGCGGCGCCAGACCCATGGCCTGGGGGCGACCGAGATGACGCGGATGTACGAGCACCACGACGCGGTGCTGCACGCGGTGCGGGAAGGAGTACTGATCGTCGGCGGTGACGGCCGGCTGCTGCTGGCCAACGACGAGGCACGGCGGCTGCTGGACCTGCCGGCGGACGCGGACGGGCGGCACATCACCGAGCTGCGGCTGGAGGACGACCTCGCCGGGCTGCTGGCCTCGGACCGCCCGGCCACCGACGAGGTGCACCTGGCGGGCGACCGGCTGCTCGCGGTCAACAAGCGGCTCACCGCACCTCACGGGCCGGTCGGCAGCGTGGTGACACTCCGGGACACCACGGAGCTGCGGGCACTCTCCGGCCGCGCGGAGGTGGCGCGTGAGCGGTTGAAGCTGCTCTACGACGCCGGACTGCGGATCGGCACCACGCTGGATGTGAAGCGCACAGCCGAGGAACTGGCCGAGGTGGCGGTGCCCCGGTTCGCCGACATCGTCACCGTCGAACTGCTGGACCCGGTGCTGCGCGGCGAGGAGGCCCCCGGCGCGACCGCCGTGACCACCGAGCTGCGCCGCAGCGCCGTCGCCGGGCTGGACGCGGACGACCGCGTCCAGCCCGTCGGCGAGCTGATCCGGTTCGCCCCCGCCCACCCCGTCGCCGCGGCGATGGCCGAGGGCCGGCCGGTCCTGATCGGGGACCTGAGCGCCGCTGCCGGCTGGCGGACCCAGCACCCCGAACATACTGGGAGCATCCTCGACCGCGGCATCCACTCCCTGCTCGTGGTTCCCTTGCGGGCCCGCGGCGTGGTGCTGGGAGTGGTGGACTTCCGGCGGGCAACGGGCTCCCCGCCGTTCGAGGAAGAGGACGCGTCCTTCGCCGAGGAGCTGGCCGCCCGGGCAGCGGTGTGCATCGACAACGCCCGCCGCTACACCCGCGAACACACCATGGCCGTCACCCTGCAGCACAGCCTGCTGCCACGGGGGCTGCCCGAGCAGTCCGCCCTCGATGTGGCCTACCGCTACCTGCCGGCCCAGGCGGGGGTGGGCGGGGACTGGTTCGACGTGATCCCGCTGTCCGGCACCCGGGTGGCGCTGGTCGTGGGCGATGTCGTCGGTCATGGTCTGCACGCCGCGGCGACCATGGGCCGGCTGCGCACCGCCGTACACAACTTCGCCAGCCTGGACATGCCCGTGGAGGAGCTGCTGGGCCGGCTGGACGAACTGGTGGCCCAGATCGACGCCGAGGAGGCCGCCACCGCGGAGGACGGGCAGGGCCTGATCACCGGCGCGACCTGCCAGTACGCCGTCTACGACCCCACCTCAGGGCAGCTGGTTGTCGCCACCGCCGGCCATCCGGGCCCGGCGGTGGTCCGGCCGGACGGGACCGTCGACTTCCCCCGGCTGCCGATCTCCCCACCACTGGGACTCGGCGCAGGCCTGCCGGTCGAGACCGCCGAGCTCGCCGTGCCCGAGGGTTCCCGGCTGGTGCTCTACACCGACGGCCTGATCGAGGACCGAACCCGGGACCTGGATGCCGGTCTTGCGGCCCTGCGCGATGCTCTGACAGGGTCCGATCGCACGCCGGAGGCCACCTGCGCGGCGGTGATGCAGGCCATGCTGTCCGACCGGCCCAGGGACGACATCGCGCTGCTGGTGGCCCGCACGCGCCGCCTCGGACCGGCGCAGATCGCCGAGTGGGACGTGCCCCGTGAACCGGCGGCGGTGGCCCCGGTGCGCGCCGCCTGCGCCCGCCGGCTGACGGAGTGGGGGCTGGAACACATGGCCTTCACCGCCGAACTCGTCCTCAGCGAACTGATCACCAACGCCGTCCGCTACGGCAGCGAACCCATCGCCGTCCGGCTGCTCCGCACGGTGCCGACCAGCGGCCCCGCCGCGGGCACCCTGATCTTCGAGGTCTCCGACGGCAGCAGCACCTCGCCCCGCCTGCGCCGGGCGAAGCCCACCGACGAGGGGGGCCGCGGACTCTTCCTGGTCGCCCGGTTGGCTGAGCGCTGGGGGACTCGCTACACCCCCACCGGCAAGGTCATCTGGGCGGAACAGCCCCTCCGCCACGGCGCCGCGCCGGAGCGGGAGGAACTCGGCGAGATCCTGCTCGGCCAATGGGACGACACAGCACTGTGAGGGACGCCTGCCCGTCCCGTTCCGCGGGAGAGGCGGGCTTCACGGGAGGGCGTCCGCCGTCGCGGCGGCCGGGTACCCTGGCGTCGACGACCATGTCGCCGGGCGCGTGGCCGCTCGGCCTGCGAGAGCGACCGGAACTCCAGACCGGCCACAGCGGCTCGGGCATCCCTCCGATGGCCCGACGCGCCCTGTCACCAGCACCCGCCCCCCGGGTGACAACTCCATCCCCACGCCTGGAGCAGTCGTGACCACATCCCGTGCCCGAGCAGCGGCCGTCCTCGGCTGCTCCGCTCTCATGGCACTGGGAGTGAACGCCTGCATGAACTCCCCGACCGCCAGGCTCGCGAAGCCGTCGGTGGCCACGTCCGCCGAGGACGTGGGCGGCATGCGCGCGCTGACCGCCGCGGCGAAGAAGGAGGGCACGCTCAGAGCCATCGCCCTTCCCCGTGACTGGGCCGACTACGGCGGCCTGATCGACGGCTTCGAGAAGAAGTACGGCATCAAGGTCACGGTCGAGAATCCGCTGGGCCACAGCGAGGACGAGATCGACACCCTTCGGAAGAGGGGGAACCGACCGACAGCCCCCGACGTGATCGACGTGGGCGACACGTTCGCGCGGAACGCGGCGGCGCAGAATCTGCTCGCGCCGTACAAGGTCGCCGCTTACGACTCGATCCCCGGCAATCAGAAGGACCCCGAGGCCCGCTGGTCCAACAACTACGGGGGCTACATGTCCATCGGCTGCGACGCCAACCGGGTCAAGCCCTGCCCGGAGACCTTCGCCGACCTGCTGAAGCCCGCCTACCGGGGCAAGGTCGCACTCGAAGGCGACCCGCCGCGCTCTGCTACCGCGTTCGCCAGCGTCTACGCGGCCGCGCTCGCGAACAACGGGTCGTTCGCCGACGTCCAGCCCGGCCTCGACTTCTTCGCCAGACTCCACGAGAACGGCAACCTCACCCCGCTCAGGTCCGACCTGGCGACGGTCGAGGACGGCCGGACACCCATCAGCATCAACTGGGACTACATCAACCTGCAGTACGCCGACCAGCTCCGCGGCCACGGCGTGAACTGGCAGGTCGCCATCCCCTTCGACGGCAGCTTCGCCCAGTACTTCGCGCTGGCGATCAACAAGAACGCCCCGCACCCGGCGGCTGCCCGCCTGTGGCAGGAGTACCTCTTCAGCCCACAGGGCCAGAACCTGCGGCTGCGCGGCTACGCCCGCCCGGTGCTCATGGACGTCATGAGGCAGGACGGCACCCTCGACAAGGCCGCCGCCGCACGGCTGCCGACGGTTGAGGGAACGCCGCAGTTCCCGACGGACGCACAGCTGGAGAAGGCGAGGGAGACAGTCGCCCAGGGCTGGGCGAAGGCCGTCGCCGGCACGTCGGGACGGCGGAGCGGGCAGCAGACGTCCAGGTCAGGAATGTGACGACCCGTGATCCGTCCGTGGGCACGTCGTCGATCCGGCCGCAAGGGCGTCACTCGCCGTCGATGGTGGGCTGGATCTCGACCGTGAAGACCGCGTCCTCGGGGCCGACGCCCACCTCGTCCTCCCAGACGATCACGCGTACGTGCTTCTGGACGGCGCCTTGGCGGTCCCACTCGGACACCAGGTCGGTGACCACCAGGGCGGCGACGTACTCGGCGTCCTCCTTCGGATCGTCGGTGGTGACGGTTCCCTGCCAACGCTCGGGACGGTCACCGTAGGGGCGCCAGCCCTCGGAGCCATGCGGCTCGTCCACCCGGTACACCCAGTCCGTCTCGGTGCTCATGAGCCGATCCTGCCACCCGGCTGAGCAGCAGGGGAGGGGGTGCACCTGCGATTCGCCCGCCTACCTCCATGGCCTGGGAGTTACGGCTCAAGCTCCAGTTGAACCTCGTTGCTGCCTCCCCGCAGGCCGGACGTGAGGCACTCCGTGGGCAGGTCGCGGGGCAGCCCGGTAATGGTCCGCTGTACGGGATGCCCTTGGCCGCGTCCTTCGGTGACCCGGCCTCGCTGGATCACGACCAGGACTCCTGCGACGCGGAGCGTCGTGGCACTGCCGTAGACGATCAGTGACCTGCCGCCGTCGGCGTACCGGACGGCTTCCGTCCCACTGCCGCCGGACACGGCGACGCAGGAGGCAGCTGGTGCGTCCGAGTCGAAGGAGCCGGTGGCCGGGATCGTACGGCCGTGGGTACCGCAGGTATACGTGATGTCCGCGTGAACATGGGTCGGCCGGGCCAGGAGTGTCAGCGGCGGGTCGTAGCGGCTCTCGCTGTGCCCCGTGCAGTCGACGCTCCCCTCCTCGCTGGTCGTGGCCTGCCCGGCGGGCGCCCACACCAACGACGATCCCACCAGCATCAGCGACCCCAGTGTCACCGCGACACCACGCCTGTCAAACATGTTTCCTCCAGTAGGTCCTGCCCTCCGTAGCGGCCCTTGACCTACCCAGGGGCGCATGCCATGCCCCGGCGGCTCGAAGCGCACGGCTCGCGCACGCCCGATCCGTGCGCGGGTCACGCGCGCCTGTACTCCCGCCGGACTCCATCCGGTCGGCCGCGGTCGCATGAAACCTGGAAGGCGGCGGGTAGCAAGCGCCGGACGAGTCCTCGTCGAGCAGGAAACGAGCAGGAGGAGATCTCCAGTGGGCCGTACCAGCGTCGCAACCGCCACCGTCGCGCGCGGGCGTATCTTCGCCATGATGGACGCGGACGGGGACGGGGTCATCTCGGCGCAGGACTACCTCTCCCGGGTCGACCGGGCCGTCCAGGCCACGGGACGCTCGGAGGACGACCCCCTCGTCCTCGCCGCCCGCAGGGAAGCCCACAAGGCGTGGGCAGCGATGGACGCGAACGGCGACGGAAAACTGTCCTTCGAGGAATACGACGCATGGGTCGGCGCCGACAAGTTCGACAACATCTGCCGGTTCGCCCTCGGGGCGCTGTTCGACCTCGCCGACGCCGACGGGGACGGAGCCCTGGACAAGGCAGAGTTCACGATCCTGCGCACCGCGCTGAACAATGCGCCCGTAAACGCTGAAGCCGCCTTCGGTGCGCTGGACGCCGACGGCGATGGCCGGGTGGGCCGTGACGAGTACCTGGCATCGATCCGCGCCTACGTCGTGGGCGAGGCCTCACCCATGGGCGAGGCCCTGTACTAGAGGCTGTCTCACCGCTTCACCGCGACGTGGGAGACGTTGCCGGACTGCTCGCCTACGCTGCGCCGGCCCCCACCGGCGGCCTGCTGGACGGCCGTCCCACTGCCGTCGTCGCGCGGCGCTGTGTCGATCCGCGCTCAACTTCCTTCCGGCCCGGAGGGAATGAGTTCCGGCTGGGCGCGCTCGGCGGCGTTGGGAGCTGTCAGGGCGAGCCGTCGGTGGGTGCGGCGGAGCATGGAGCGGGCCATGAAGGGGTGGACGCGCTTGACCAGGGCCCAGTACCACCGGCCGCGCCAGTTGTGGATGCGCACGACCGTGCTGAGCGCGACCTGACAGTCGTCGACGAGGATCGAGGCGCGGAAGTCGAGGTGGCCGGCGTCCTCGCCGAGCAGTACCTCGCCACCCTCGCGGCCCACGACCGGGAAGGTGGCTCCGCGTAGGACACCCCGCCAGGACTCGGGGTCCCGGGGCATCCCGGGACGCAACGTCATCCGCCATGAGTCGCTGTAGTCGGTCCGCTCGAAGGCGGCACGAGCCAGGCGCGCGCCCGCCGGGAGGTCGCCGGCGGCGGCCCTCTCCCACGTGAGCCGGTGGAGCAGCCGGACCCAGGGCGACCAGCGAACGGGGCTCGTCGCCGTCCCGGTGGCGGCCCGTTCGGCGTTGTCGAAGAGCTCTTCGACGACGGTGTCGTGCATCCAGCGCACCGCCAGAGCCCAGCCCAGTGCCCGCCGGCCGCGGCGCTTCAGCTCCAGGGTGTGCCGCAGGCGGCAGCGCTCTGGCCCCAGCGGTTCGACGACGAACTCATGGTGGCCGCTCTTGGGCGGGGGGAAGTCGAAGCGGGCGCGGCGGCCGGGCTCGTACGAGCTGACGCGGTAGCGGACGAAGCCGTGGCCGCCGTCCGCGCCGACGCCCAAGGGCCGGTCGAGGAGCATCGGGGGCCAGTCCGGCGTGGGCCAGATCGGGTCGTCGGGCGAGGACAGGCGGTCGAGCAAGGCCCCGACGGCGTGTGCGGGTGCCTCGATGGTGCGCTGGTGGACATTGCGGATCGTGCCGAAACTGCGGAACCCCATTGGTGCTCCTCCATACGCTGCCGTATGTTGCCGACCATACGGTAGCGTATGGATATGGTGCAACGGCGTGACGAGGTCGCTCGCGAGGGCGGCCGGAAACGGCTGACGGCGCAGGACTGGGCGGACGCGGCCCTGTCAGCCATGGGTGAGGGCGGTCTCACAGCGGTCGCCATCGAGCCGCTCGC
Source organism: Streptomyces sp. NPDC001851 (assembly GCF_040297165.1). Taxonomy (NCBI): domain Bacteria; kingdom Bacillati; phylum Actinomycetota; class Actinomycetes; order Kitasatosporales; family Streptomycetaceae; genus Streptomyces; species Streptomyces sp. NPDC001851. Next base: position 60,816 of record NZ_JBEOYR010000031.1, read on the forward strand.
CGCTCGTCTGGGCACCACCAAAGGCAGCTTCTACTGGCACTTCGCCAACCGTGAGTCGCTGATCGAGGCCGCGCTCGACCGCTGGGAGGAGAAGTCCACCGAGGCGATCATCGCCGGGCTGGCGTCCGAGCCGGATCCGGCGATGCGGCTGCGCAGACTCTTCTCCGAGGCGACCGAACGCGCAGCCCATCACCCGCTGGAGGTTTCCCTGCCCGCCTCGGTCACACACCCGCGGGTCGCCGCCGTACTGCGCCGGGTGACGGAGCGTCGAGTCGGCTACATCGCGCAGCTCTTCGTCGAACTGGGCTTTCCCCCGGACGAGGCACGCCGCCGTGCACTGCTGGCGTACACCGGCTTCCTCGGGCACACACAGCTCGCGCACGCGGTGCCGGAGACGCTTCCGACCGGTGAGGACGGCAGTCGCTATCTGGACTCGGTGCTCGACACGCTGATGACGGCCGCCCCGGACTCCTAGGGCCTGTCCGGCCGAGCATGTGCGGGACCATCGGCAGGTGATCGACGGGATTCTGCACCGGGTACGGACCGGTGTTCAGCGGCGGGACCTGCCCGACCGGTTCGGGCCGTGGAAGACCGTCTATGAACACCACCGGCTGTGGTCCGCGGACGGCACATGGGAGCGTTTGCTCCAGAAGGTCCAGGCCGCGGCTGACTCGAAAGGTGAGATCGACTGGGACATCTCAGTCGACTCCGCCATCGTCCGCGCTCACCAACATGCGGCTGGTGCCCGAACCGGCCCTCCGCCGGCACCCGCCTTCAAAGGGGGTCGAGCAGGCAGAACACCAGGGCGAAACGCCGTGGCAGCGCCTGGTCGCCCGCCTGGTGGAGGTGGTGCTGAGGTGAGGGCCTGGGCCGCTCGCGCGGCGGATCTACCAGCAAGCTCCACCTGAGTGCGGACGGCCGCTGCAGGCCTCTGTCCCTGGTCATCACCGGCGGACAGCGGGCGGACTGCACCCAGTTCATTGCCGTGCTGGAGAAGGTCCGAGTGCCGCGGATCGGCCCAGGCCGACCACGCAGGAACCCCGACAGCCTGGCGGCCGACAAGGCATACAGCAACGGCCCGGTCCGCGAGTAGCTGCGGCGCCGGGGCATCCGGCACGCCATCCCGGAGAAGACTGACAGCCAGGCCGCCCGCCTGCGCAAAGGATCGCACGGCGGACGGCCGCCCGGCTTCGACGAAGACCGCTACAAGAGACGCAACACCATCGAACGGGCGATCAACCGCCTCAAGCAGGCCCGAGCCGTCGCCACCCGCTACGACAGGCGCGGCTACGTTTTCCTCGGCACCTCCGGGCCGGGCGGGGCAAGGAGCTGCCGATGGCTACCGCTCGAGCAGAGCACGCCACTGCACCCCGGTCCGCACCCGGTGCAGAAACCCGTCGATCACCTGCCGGTGATTCCGCCACCGGCCACAACGCCCGCTGCCGACTGGCGGGAGCGGGCGCAGCCGTTCCCACTCGGCATCACTGAGATCACCCCGCCCCATGTCCATATCAACGAAACCGGCCTGGAGCATTCGCGTGATCGGACAGACAAGACCTCGCCGTCATGAAATACCAGGAGGGCCACCCTCATCCCGGATGATCGGCACGTGAAGGAACGCGTGCTGAAGTGGCTGGTTCGGACGTGGCCTGTCATCGTTATTGCGGGGCTCTCGTGGTATTACTACCGTCACCCGGTAAGGACCGCCGCAGAGCTGGCGACTGCTCTTGCGCTCCTCGCCGGCCTGCTCGGCCTGCCGGTGCTGCTGTTTCCCGCGCTTCGTTCGGGTAAGGCCGCACAGACTTCAACGCCATTAGCGGCCTTGGCCGACAGTCTTGCGGAGGCAGTGAGGAGACAATGGGAGCAGGAAGCACGTGTGCGCAGCGTGAACGATCCTCGCCCCTTGTCGATCTCTTGGACCTCTGCAGGTGCGGGGCTGGTCGAGCCATGGCCGAGTCTGTGTGACCTGGCCCAGAGCTGGCCCGGGGGTCCTCCTGGCGAGCCACGCCACTGGGCTGCGGGGCCTGAGGGCCTCGCCGGCCGGGGCGCAGAGATCGATCAAGTATTTCTCCGACGCATCCCCACCCGCCGTCTCGTCGTCCTCGGCGACCCTGGTGCGGGCAAGACCGTGCTCCTGATCCTTCTTTTGCTCGCGTTGGTCGAATATCGCCAGCCTGGCGATCCCGTCCCGGTACTGTTTTCCTTGGCTTCCTGGGACCCGGGCCGGCAGGACCTGTATGCCTGGCTGGCCGACCAGCTCACACGGGATCACCGCGCGCTACGCGCGCTCGCCCCCGAAGACTTGGCGCGATCCAGCAGTGACACTTTGGCTCACGCCCTGCTGGAGGGCGGGATAATCCTGCCAGTGCTCGACGGCCTGGACGAGCTTCCAGAGGCTCTGCGCCCCCAGGCCCTGAGTGCCATCAACCGCGCGCTACCCCTCAGACAGTCTCTGGTGCTCTCCAGCCGCACCGCTGAGTACCGCGACGCGCTCAGTCGCTCAGACGGGTTCGGTGTGGCTCTGAACGGGGCTGCCGGCATTCGCCTTCTGCCACTCGATGCCGCGCAGGCCACCGCCTACCTCCAGGGCGATGCTGGCAGAGCAGCCACCGCGGCCGCGGCACGCTGGCAGCGAGTCATCGCCCTGCTCGGGACCGGCGCCCCCTCCGCGCAGGCGTTGAGCACTCCACTTGGACTCTTCCTTGCCCGCACCATCTACAACCCCCGCCCCGGCCAGCACCCCGCTGATATTGCTCACCCCGACGAACTCCTGGACCCAACGCGCTTTCCCACCAGGGCGGCCGTCGAGGCCTACCTGTTCGCCGCATTCATCCCCGCCACCTACCGTCCTCCCACCTGCTGGAAGCCGGAGCGAGCGGAACGTACCCTCAAATTCCTTGCCCGTCACCTTGAGTACACCCGACACGGCACCCCTGACCTTGCTTGGTGGCAGCTGAACAATTCCCTGCCGCGAGGCACACTGGCACTGGTGGCCGGGAGTGCGGCCGGACTCGTGGCGTGGGCCGTGTCCGTGCTTGGCTTGGCACTAATCATCGGGAACCCAAGCGGAATGTGGGATTTCCTCCTTTTGTTCGGGCTGGGTCTTGGACTCCCGGTCGGATTGACAACCGGATTCAGTATCATCCGTTCGTTTGCAAAAGATCGAGAGCCCAGTGCGCGAATCTCCTGGACGCCAGGAACGAAGGGAATTTTTAGAGCAGTTGTCTACGGAGTCCTTATCGGAATCTCAGTGGGCAGCGCATCCGGGTTCGCGATTGGGCTCGGAGCAGGACTCGCGGGCGGCTTCTTCACCTGGCTGCTTGCGGGCATCACCACGATGCCCCCCGACCCGACTACCGCAGTCGGCCCAGGGCAGGTGCTGGACCAGGACCGCCGCACCTTCTGGATCCTTACCCTGCTGACAGGCTCGGTTGGTGGGCTCGTCCCCGGCCTTGCTGCCGGCATCGCGGCTGGTCCCAGCCTCTCCCAACGGCTCGCTGCAGGGCTCGGGTACGGACTGATGATCGCGACTATGGTGGGCCTCGGGTTTGGGTGTGCCTTGTCGGTGTGGTGGAGATTCGTGGTGGTGCGCTTCGCGTTGGCGGTCCTTGGGAAAACGCCCTGGCGCCTGATGGGCTTCCTTGCCGATGCTCACGAGCACCGTGGAGTCCTACGACAGTCGGGAGCCGTATATCAGTTCCGCCACCGAAATCTCCAACTTCACCTGGCTGCGCAGCTACCGCAGCAGCCTGACTCATCGGGCTCCGGGCGTGATCGCCCGGACAGGTCCTAGTGCCCCTTCCGGACCGAGCGCCTGGCTCACGGCCACCCGCGTCCCAGTCCTGCCACATCACCTCGGCGGTCACCTTTCTCGTATCGGCCGACCCGATGCGCGTCAGCGGCGAGGTCATGTGCTCGACGGAGGCCAACTGCCCGGCAACGCAGCCCCGTTCGGCCAGGGAGCCGGCCCGGACTCGCCGGAACGCTCCCTGGAGTCCCCGGCCGCAGGAACGGACCCGGGCGCTCCGGACACCGCGGCGGAGCTCAGCTGGGCTGCCAGGGGAGGCGGATACGCGTCCGGCTCCGGGGCGGGGCCCTGGCGGTGCGTCACCTGGGGGACACATCTCCGCGAGGCCCGGCGGGACCTGCTCGATGAGCGGGTCACCCCGCCTGACGCACCCCCTCGTGCCCGCCACGCCGTGCCACGCGGCAGGCGGGGCCGCCACGGCCGTACCGGGTTCAATGGGGCTTGCAGTGCATCGGCAGGTCTGCGCGCAGGGGAGTAGGCCGAGTCACACCGCGCGGGACGCCGCCACGCCGGTCACCGGCCACGGCCGAACATCGCTGACCGACTTCAAGGTGGTGCCCAGCAGTGGAGAAGCGGATGACGGAGCACAGCGAAAGCCAGGACGATCCGTTCACCCCGCACCTCGCCGCCCTGGCGGTGCTCGACGACCGGGGAGTCGTGGTCGGATGGAACCGGCGGGCCCAGGAACTGCTCGGCCATCCGGACACCGCCGTGATCGGTCGCCCGGCATTCGAGGTCCTCGTCGATCCGGGCGACCTGACGGCCGCGAAGGAGGCCGCGGTGCGCTGCAGGAGAGCCGGCGGCTGGTCGGGGACGCTCAACGTGCGGCACCGGGACGGGCGGCTCGTGGAGATGGGGCTCAGGGCCCACGCGCTCTCGCGCGACGACCGGATCCGTGAGTGGCTTGTCGCCGGGGCACTTGGCGTGGACGTCCTGGAGTGGCAGAGGGACCGCGCGGTGCTCCACGGGTTGTTCCGCCGGTGTCCGATCGGCCTGGTCGTCCACGGCCCCGATCTGAGGCTCCTCCGGGTCAACCGGGCCATCGAACGCTTCTGCGGCGTACCGGCAGCTCAGTTTCGGGGGATGCCCACCGGCTGTTTCCTCGTCCCCGACGACGCACGCAGGGCCGTGGACCGGGTGCGCCAGGTGCTGGAGACCGGAAGGCCGATGGTCTACTCGGAGCAGTTCGTCCGCCTGGAGTGGGATCCGGCAGGGGAGCGGGTCGCGATGGTCTCGTCCTTCCCGATGGAGGACGCCTCCGGCCGCATCCTGGGTGTGGCCGAGATGATCGAGGACATCACCGAACGCCATCGGGCCCAGCGCCGGCTCGCGCTCCTCGACCAGGCCGGCAGCCGAATCGGAACCACGCTCGACGTGGCCGAGACCGCCCGGGAACTCGCCGAGGTGATGGTGCCTCTCCTCGCCGACCACGCGTCCGTGGACCTGCTTCAGCCGGTGACGCGTGGCGAGGAAGTCACCCGGGCCCTGGCAGTGCCGGTGGTACGCGTGGGGGCCTGCAGCGTCGGTGCCCGGCAAGCCGGCCCGCCCCACCCCCAGGGCGAGCGGGTGGAGTTCGCGCCGGACACGCCCCAGGCCAGATGCCTGGCCGAAGCGCGGCCCACCCTGGAACCGGTTCTCCCGCCCGACTGGTTCTCGGCGGAAGGCCGCCAAGGGGCCCACACTCCGGACCTGGGCGTCCACTCCCTGATCGTGGTGCCTCTCGCCGCCCGGGGCCTGGTGCTGGGAGTGATGACCCTGTGGCGTTCGCGCCGCCCCGATCCCTTCGAGCGCGACGACCTCACCCTCGCCCAGGAGCTGGCTTCGCGCGCGGCCGTCGCGATCGACAACGCCCGGCTCTTCACCCAGCATCAACAGGCCGCGTTCACCCTGCAGAGCAGCCTTCTGCTGCGGGCGGTACCGGACCAGTCGGCAGTCGAGGTGGCCCTGCGGTACCTGCCGGCCAGCGCGGCCCCGGGCCTGGGCGGCGACTGGTTCGACGTGATTCCCCTGTCGGGGGGCCCGGGTTGCCCTCGTCGTCGGCGACGTGGTGGGACGCGGCATCCACGCTGCCGCCACCATGGGCCGGCTGCGTACCGCCGTACACACGCTCGCCAGCCTCGACCTGGAACCGGACGAGGTGCTCTCCCGCCTCGACGACCTGGTCAACCTCCTGGCCGCCGAACAGGAAGCAGCCGGTGAACGGCCCGTGGGGGAGCAGGTCGTCGGTGCCACCTGCCTGTACGCCGTGTACGACCCGGTCGCCGGGCGGTGCTCCGTGGCCCGGGCCGGCCATCCGCCGCCGGTGGTGACCGCTCCGGACGGAGCGGCGGCTCCGCTCGACCTGCCCGCCGGCCCACCCCTCGGCCTGGGCGGCCTGCCGTTCGAGACCCGGGACGTCGAACTGGCCGAGGGAAGCCTGCTGTGCCTGTACACCAACGGACTCATCGGCGAACGCCACATCGACGCCGACCTCGGCCTGACCAGACTGTGCGCGGCGCTCACCCGGCCCGCGGACGCGCTGGAACGGACCTGCCAGGCGGTGGTCGACTCACTCGTGGCGGAGCGGCCCACCGACGACGTCGCGTTGCTGATCGCCCGCACCCGCGGGCTGCCACCCGACAGTGTCGCCTCCTGGCGTCTGCCGCCGGAGCCTGCGAGCGCCGCCCGGGCCCGGGCCCTGACCTCGGCCAAGCTGAGCGAATGGGGCCTGGAACACCTGGCGTTCACGACCGAGCTGATCGTCAGCGAACTGGTCACCAACGTTTACCGCTACGCCAGTGGCCCCGCGACCCTGCGGCTGATCCGTGAACGGTGTCTGGTGTGCGAGGTCAGCGACACCAGCCACACCGCACCCCACCTGCGCCGCGCCCGTACCACCGACGAGGGCGGCCGCGGTCTGTTCCTGGTGGCCCAGATGACCGAACGCTGGGGCACCCGCTACACCCGCGAGGGGAAGACCGTGTGGACCGAACAACCACTGGCCGGCACGCTCGCCTGACCGTCTCCGAGCCCGTTTGACGACAAGCTGGAGGGTGCCCAGGGGCACGTTTCGAGATCAACGGGTGGGGTCGAGGAGGACCTTGCGGACACCGGCGGTGCGGCTGTTGAACAGTTCGTACGCCGCGGGGCCCTCGGAGAGGGCGAAGTGGTGGGAGACCACGACCTCCGGGGTGATCCGGCCGGCCTGGGTGAGGGGGAGCAGAGCGGGGAGTTCGTAGTGGATCGAGCACAGTCCGATGGCGAACTCCAGCTCCTTGATCTGGGCCAGCCCCATGTGGAAGGGGAAGGCCTTGCTCTGGCTGACGCCGATGACGCTGACCCGTCCTGCCTGCCGGACGGCTTTGAGGGCCAGATCAATGGTGGCGTCCGAGCCGACTGCCTCCACCACGGCGTCCGGTCCGCGCCCCGCGGTCATCTCCCGTACGGCCGTTCGCGTGTCGTCGCCCTCGACCGGCTCCACGCCCAGGGTGGCGGCGAAGGCCCGGCGCTCCGCGACCAGATCCGCGCCCAGCACGCGGGCGGCACCCATCGCGAAGGCGGACTGCGCGGCCATGAGGCCGACCGGGCCCAGGCCGATGACGAGAACCGTCTCGCCGGGCTGGATGCGGGCGCGGCGGCAGCCGTACCAGGCGGTGGGCGCGTTGTCCGTCAGGACGATGGCGGCTTCGTCGGAGATGCCTTCGGGCAGGTGCACCAGGTTGATGTCGGCATGGGGCACGGCCAGGGCCTCGGCCTGGCTGCCCGGAAGGTGCGGGCCGACTCCGTAGCAGAGGTCCGTCGGGGCATGGGCTCGCTCACATCGGGCGGTGAGGCCCTTCGCGCAGGTCCCGCACAAGGTGCAGCCGACCGAGGCGGGAACCAGGACCCGGTCGCCGGGCTTGAAGCGGGTGACCCGGTCGCCGGTGTCGACGACCACACCGACGCACTCGTGTCCGGGGGTGTAACCGGTCTGCGGGCTGAACCCGTGGCCGCCGTAGATGTGCAGGTCGCTGCCGCAGATGCCGGCCGTGGTGACCTGGACGAGCGCGTCGGTGGGGCTGGTGACGGCCGGGTCGGGGACATCTTCGTAACGGATGTCGTGGGGGCCGTGGTAGGTCAGTGCCTTCACTGGATTGACTCCCGCGGCGCACCAAGGCGCCTCTATCAGTTATTAATGCACGTGTATTACTTCGGCGGGGTGACGCTAGCATGGGCACCCGTGACAGCACATGAGACGCGGGCCACGTCACCTCGAAGCCGGAAGGCCGGTGACACTCGCGCCACGCTCATCCGGGCCGCCGAGCAGTTGTTCGCGGCCAAGGGCGTCGACGGTGCGTCGCTCAACGAGATCAAGCGGGCCGCCGGTCAGCGCAACGCGATGGCCCTGCAGTACCACTTCGGCGACCGGGCGGGTCTGCTGCGGGCCGTACTCGACAAGCACCTGCCCGCGGTGGACGCCCGGCGGGAGGCACTGCTCCAGCAGTACGAGGACAGCGGCGCCGACGACCTGCGGTCCCTCGCCGCCGCACTGGTGCTGCCGGCCGCCGCGAAACTCGCCGACCCCGACGGGGGCCGCGAGTTCCTGCAGATCGTGGCCGAACTGCTCAACCGCCCGGAACCCCTGGTCGAGACCGTCGTGACGAAGGGGTCGAGCATCTATCCCTGGCGGCGTCTGGTGGAACCGTTGCTGGATCCCGAGTCGACCGCGGTGTTCCACACCCGCTTCACCGCCATGCGGTTCTGTCATGCCGAACTCGCCGCCCGCGCTGCCGGCCGCCCCCGCAGGGACGACCGGTTGTTCACCAGCCGGCTGGTCGACCTGGTCACCGCGCTGCTGGCGGCGCCGGTGTCCCAGCAGACCGCACGCCTGCTCCAGGAGCGGAACCGCAAGGGCTCGGCCGAGCGGCGGGCCTCGACTCGCTGACGGGCCCGGCTCCGCAGCCGATCACTGCGACGCCAGGCCGCAGCGTGTGGTGGACATCACACACCTCGACATACCCACCGGTCGGTACCCTGCGGCGAAGCCACTGAACGACAGGAGCCGCGATGTCCGTGACCAACCGCCAGATCCGGCTGGCCGCCCGCCCGGTGGGCGCGGTCAAACCCGAGGACTGGGAGCACTGTTCGGGGCCGGTCGAGGAGCCGGGCCCCGGCCGGTTCGCGGGCCGGACGCGCGTCATCTCCCTGGACCCGGCCATGCGCGGCTGGCTGGACGACCGCCCCTCCTACCTGCCGCCGGTGGGCATCGGTGAGGTGATGCGCGCCGGATCGGTCATCGAGGTCACCGCGTCCCGCCACCCCGACTTCCAGCCGGGTGATCACGTGGTCGGAGCGTTCGGCGTCCAGGAGTACGTGGTCTCCGACGGCCGGGGTGCCATGAAGATCGACACCTCCCTCGCTCCGCCCTCCACGTATCTGGGGGCCCTGGGCATGCCCGGCATGACCGCCTACTTCGGCCTGCTGGACGTCGGCGCACTCAAGGACGGCGAGACCGTCGTGATCTCCGGGGCGGCCGGTGCGGTCGGCACCATCGCGGGTCAGATCGCGAAGGCCAAGGGCTGCCGGGTGGTGGGTATCGCCGGAGGGCCCGAGAAGTGCGCGCTGCTCACCGAGGAACTGGGATTCGACGCGGCGATCGACTACCGCGCCGAAGACGTCAGGAAAGCGCTGCGCCGCCATGCCCCGGACGGCATCGACGTCTACTTCGACAACGTGGGAGGAGACATCCTCGACGCCGCCCTGAGCCGGCTGGCGATGCACGCGCGCGTCGTGGTCTGCGGTGCGATCAGCCAGTACAACAACGCCACGCCGGTCAAGGGCCCCTCCAACTACCTCTCGCTGCTGGTGCGCCGCGCCCGCATGGAGGGCTTCGTCGTCTTCGACTATGCCGAGCGCTACGCGCAGGCAGCGCAGGAGATCTCGGCCTGGATCGGCGCCGGCCGCATCAAGGTCAAGGAACATGTGGTGCGGGGGAGCGTGGACGACTTCCCCGAGACGTTGCAGATGCTCTTCCGTGGCCAGAACGTCGGCAAGCTCGTCCTGGAGCTGGCATGACCGCAGCCGGGCACCGCACGTCACGGCCCGCCGCCGCCCCCCCCGGTCGGCGCCGGGCAGGGCGGCACGCCCGCCACGACCACCGATCGTCCCGCGCTCACACACCCGCCCGAACGTCGAGACCTCTTTCCGCCACCTCTGTCCCCCTCACCGTGCCGTGCGCCGGAGCCTTCCGTTGCCCAGAACGTGGCCCGGTGTGCCCGTCGCACCCCCTCGTCGGCCCCGGCGATAACACAGCGCCGCAGCAGCACCACGTGAGTGTGGCCGAATCGGCCATCTGACGTCTGTTCGGACACGGCCATACTCAGGGCTGGGCAATCCGCCCCCTTCCTACGTCCGGAGGCCACCCATGCCCCAGACCCGTGTGTCCCACACCGCCGTGATCGAAGCCTGGCTGTCGGGCGCCGAGAGCGCGTACGGCCAGTCCAACCCCGCCGGGCCCCTGTACGTCGGCGGCACGGCTGCCGAAGCGGCACTCACCGACCCGAGCGACTCCCTCTACGGCTTCTGTTCCAGCCCGAGCGGTTCGCACGGCAGCTGGTGCTGCTGACGAGTCCGCCTCGCCCTCGGAGGCATCCGGTGCCCTGTGAGGGCCTCCGGTAGGGGAGAGCTTTCGCGGGATCTGTCCGGGCGCCTTCGACGGCGCGACACGGTGGGACGGGGAAGGTGGACGGTGAGCGGTTCGGGGCCGGAGACGCGAGACCAGGCGGAATGGTTCACCCAACCCGTACGAGGCATCGCCCGGCCCTGGCGGGACGAGCTGGCCCGGGGTCTGGCCGACGTGGACGCACTCGGCCGGGAAGCACGGCACGTGGTGCTGGAAGCCGGGCACACCGCCCTCCTCAGGTCCCTGCACGCCAAGCTCTCCCGCCTGTTCCTGATCGAGTTGCACGCGCTGCGCCTGACGTCAGGTGAGGCGGGAACAGCGCATGGCGGGCAGGCCGTCACCGACACGGAGACGTGGTCCGCGTTCATCGAGCAGGCCGGCGAGCCGGGCTACCTCGACCGGCTGGCCGACCGGTACCCGAGCCTCGGTCGGCGGATCGCGTGCGTGGCGCGGCTGTCGGTGGCGGCGACGACGGCGTTCGCGACGCGGCTCGCCGCGGACCGTGCGGTGCTGGTGCCGTTGCTGGGGCGATCGCCGGGGGAGTTGCGGGCCGTCGGCTTCGGCGCGGGCGACAGCCACCGGGGCGGACTGTCCGTCAGCCGGGTCGACTTCGCGGGCGGAAGCGTCATGTACAAACCCCGGCCGTCCGGGATCGATGTGGCCCTGGGCGCCCTGCTGGACCAGCTGTTCACGGACTTTCCCGGTGTCCCGGCGGCGGAGGAGCGCATCCGTGTGCCGCGAACCCTGGCGCGTGAGGGCTACGGCTGGGCCGAGTTCGTCCCCCACCGGTACTGCGCGGACGACGCCGAACTCGCCGCGTTCTACCGGGGTGTCGGACACTGGCTGGCCGTCCTCCGGTTCATCGGCGGCACCGACATGCACGCCGAGAACATGATCGCCGCAGGGCCGGTGCCGGTGATCGTGGACGCGGAGACACTCTTCGACGCCCCGGCGGCGTTCCCGCCCGGCGACCGGGGTGACGCGGTGGACGTGGCCGCGGCGGCGATCCGCCGCACGGTACTGCGGACCGGACTGCTGCCCGTGCGCGGCACCGGTTTCGCGCTCGGCGGAGTGGACATCTCCGGAGTCGGGGCGCTGCCCGGTCAGCAGCCGCTGATCCCGAACCCGGTGATCGCGGACGGCGGCACCGCGGCGGCCCGCTTCCAGGTGGACCTGGTGGCGATGCCCGTCACGGGCAACCACCCCAGCCCCACTCCGGTCCTGAGCACGTACTGGGACCGGATCCTGGCCGGCTTCCGCGAGATGACCGCGCACCTGCACCGGCCCGGTCAGGACCCGTACCGGCTGCTGCGCCGCTTCGAGGGCACCCGGGCGCGGCGTATCCGGCGCCCGACGCAGGCGTACGTCGACATCGGGCGGATGCTGTGGCATCCGGCGTCGTTGCACGACGAGGCGGCAGCCGTGGAGCGGGCCCGGGACATTCTGCGGCGCAACGCCGAGGTGCTGCCCGGCGCGCCCACCGACCGCGCGACCATCGACAGCGAGATCGCGGACCTGCTGGCCGGCGACGTACCGATGTTCACCTTCACCGTGGACGCGACCGCGGTACGCGGCACGGTCGAGGACTGGCGCACCGCCGATCTGGCGCTGGAGGAGGCGGTGATCCAGGACGCGTTGGTGGGTGCCTACCTCAACGAGCGTTCGCTGCCCGCCCGGGTCCAGGCCGCCGCCCGCGACCCGCACGCCCGCGACCGGGAGCGGCGCCGCCGGGACCTGGCCGCGCAGATGGTACGACGGCTGTGCGAAGGCGCGGTGCGCGGCGCGGACGGTACGGTCACCTGGATCAGCCCCGTCTTCACTCCCGCCGGGTGGTCCATCCGGGTGCTGCCCGCCGACCTCTACACCGGGCAGGGCGGGGTCGCGCTGACGCTCGCGGAGTACCTGACCGAGGTGCGGGCCGGCCGGGCCGAGGAGGTGCCGGGCGTGGCCGAGACGTTCGAGGGCGCCGTGCGGGTGCTGCTCGGCACCGAGGACCGCGCGCCGACGCCGTCGGCCGGGGCGTTCAGCGGTGCGGCTTCCCAGGTGTGGACGTGGCTGGCGCTGCACCGGGTGCTCGGTGAGCACTGGCTGCTGGAGCGGGCCGCCGAGCGGGCCCAGCTGCTCGCCGAGGGCGCTCCGCTGGTCGAGGAGGACATCGAGGTGGACCTCCTCAACGGGGCCGCCGGCGCGATCGTCCCCCTGCTCGGCCTGGCCACCGCGACCGGGCAGGACCGGTGGCTCGGCGCCGCCGCGCACATCGGGCGCCGGCTGACCGGGCTGGCCACGCTCGACGCGAGCGGCGCCCGCTGGACGACCAGGCTCAACCCCGAGGGCATCGGCGGCTTCGCCCACGGCGCCACCGGCATCGGCTGGGCGCTGGCCCGGCTCGCCCTCAGCGACGCCGGCTCCGAGGCCGAACGCCGCGGCTGGAGACGCCTCGCTCAGCAGGCCTTCGCCTTCCAGGAGTCCCTCTGGCGGCCCGGACAGGGCAACTGGCTCGACGTCCGGATCGGCGCCGAGGAGGACTTCTTCACCAGCTGGTGCCACGGCAGCGCGGGAATCGGCATCGGCATGCTCGACCTGCACCGACGCACAGGCGATCCCGTCCACCTCGACATGGCCCGCCGCGCCGCACGTGCCTGCGCCGCCGAGGGCTTCGGCTGGAGCCACACCCTCTGTCACGGCGACCTCGGCCTCTGGGAGTTCCTCACCTCCCTGGGCTTCGGTGACCCGCTGGACCTCGACGCGGAGATCCTCACCGGTCTCGAACAGCGCGGCCCCGTGGGCGGCCTGGCCCGCGAGGCGTTCTCACCCAGCCTCATGTCCGGCCTCGCCGGCGTCCTGCACACGCTCCTGCGCATGCATCCCGCGGCGGACCTGCCCAGTCCCCTGCTGCTGGACTGAGGCCCGAAGGCATCCGAAAGGGGCACCCTTGCGTGCTGCGCATTTCCGGATCATGTCGGGCACAAGCAATTACCATCGACAATTGATTCGCTGCTCCCTGATCTCCTCTCCCATGGGCCCTGGTCTGCTGCCGACGTAGGTGATCGGGTCCGAAAGGACCTGTGATGAAGGCCGACCCGCAGGCGATGGGCACGATGACCGTGGAGAGCACCGTCGTGGCCTCGGGCTTCTGGGACCAGTTGCCTGTCGATGTCCGTTCCCCGGAATACCGGGCCGACCCCTATCCGTTCTTCGATCTCCTGCGCGGTGAGGGACCGGTGGTCCGTCTCTCCGACGGCGTACTGGCGGTCACCGGGTACCGGGAGTGCCTGGCGGTGCTCGCAGACCCGCGGTTCGGGATGAAGCCTCTGGGGATGGACGGCAGGTCACTGCTGATGACGGACCCGCCCGTGCACCGCCGGTTGCGCAGCCGGGTCGCAGGGCCGTTCGCCGCCCGTGCCGTGGACCGCCTGCGGCCGGCCATCAGCCACCGGGTGGCCGCACTCGTCTCCCGCGTCGGCCCGTCCGGCGAGGTCGATGTCATCGAGGACCTCGGGGTCCCGCTCACGTTGGACGTGATCTGCGCTGTGGTCGGCATGCCCCTGGAGGAGCGGCCGGCCTGGTTCGAGGCGCTGTCGTGCCTCGCGGCCGGTTTCGACCCCGAGGCGCTGCTGGACGACGAGACGAGAGCGCGTGTCACCTGCGCCAGGCTGGATTTCGCCCGGTACCTGGGAGGCCTCATCGAGGAGCGCCGGCGTCATCCCGCCGGTGACTTCGTCAGCGCTCTGGTGGGCCCCGGGCCGGACGGGTCGCTGCTGACGGAGGAGCAGATCATCGCCGGCGTCAGCCAATTGGTGGTGGCGGGTTTCGAGCCGGCGGTCAACCTGATCGCCAACGGCCTGCACGCACTGCTTCGTCATCCGGATCAGCTCGCCCGGTTGCGGCAGTGTCCTCGGACGGCACCCGACGTGGTGGAGGAACTGCTGCGGTTCGACCCACCGATCCAGTTGGTGCCGCGGGTAGCGCTGCGGGACGCGGACATCCGGGGCGTACCCGTCACCGAGGGCACCGTCGTCGGCTTGCTGGTGGGAGCGGCGAACCGGGATCCGGACGTGTACGCCGATCCGCACCGACTGGACACCGGACGGGTGCCACAGCACCTGTCCCTGGGGTGGGGAGAGCACTTCTGCCTGGGAGCCCGGTTGGTGCGGGTGCAGGCACAGCTGACACTGACGGCGCTGGCCCGTCGCCGGCCGATGGCCGAGGACGAACCCGTGCGCTACAAGGCGACCCTGATCAGCCGCGGTCTGGAGCGGTTGCCCGTCGTGCTGACGGCTCCCGAAGACCAAGAGCCGCGCTGACCTCCTCGGTCCCCTTCCCGGTGCACGCGACGTGGGGGCATCGCACGCGGCGGAGGATTCCGTCGTCCGCGGTCACCGGGGCGAGGCTGCGCGGCTCATGCGGCGTGCGCAGCGCCGGGCCAGGTCGTCGACGGTGGGGCTGTTGTAGATCTCCACGGCCGGGAGGCTGAATCCCAGGCGTTGATGGATGGCGGACATCAGCTCCGCACCCATCAGGGAGTCCAGGCCGAGTTGCTCCAGGGGCCGGTCGGCCGGGATGTGGTCGGGTGAGGTCTGCAGCACTCGACTGAGGATGTCGATGACAGCCTCGGTCACCAGGACGTGCGCCTGCTCGGGGGATGCGGTGGCGACCGCCTGCAGCAGCTCCCGGTGGGAGGAGCCGTCCTCATGGTCTGTGTCGGAGAGGACGAGGCGGAAGCGGGGTGCGGCGAGGGCGGGGATGGTGTGCCGTACCCGGCCCCAGTCGATGCCGGCGGCCATGACGACACCGTCCGAGGCCTCGTCGCCGGCGACGAGGAGCGCCTCCAGTGCCGCCAGGGCGTCCTTCGGGGGCATCGGAGGGAGACCGATCTGGGTCATGAACTCGCTCAGATCGTGCCGGGCGACGAAACCGACGTCGGCCAGCGCGCCCCAGGCGACGGCGAGGGCGGGCAGTCCGGCGTCGCGGCGGGAGCGCGTCAGTGCCTCCAGCAGGATGTTGGCCGCGGTGTAGTTGGCCTGGCGATGGTTGCCCAGCAGCGCGGACGCGGAGGAGTACAGGACGAAGAAGTCCAGTTCCCTGTCGCGGGTGAGGCGGTCGAGGACCAGCGCCGCGCCCGCTTTCGCCGCCACGACGCGGCGGACGGAGTCATCGCTCAGCTGGGTCAGCGGTGCGTCGTCGAGAACCATGGCGGCGTGCATCACGCCGCGCAGGGGGCGCTCGGGGGTGTCGGCGGCGCCCAGCACCTCGCGCATCGCCTCGCTGACCGCGGCGTCGGCGGCGTGTACGTGCACGGTCGCGCCCTGTGCGTTCAGACCGGCCACCAGGCTCTGCGCGTACGGGGTGGCGGGGCCGCGCCTGCCGACGAGGTGCAGGTGCCGGGCGCCGTGGTCGACGAGCCAGCGGGCGGTGGCCGCTCCGAAACCGCTCAGACCGCCGGTGACCAGGTAGGCCGCGTGCGGATCGAGGCGCAGTGAGCTCGCGGAGGACTTCCCTCGCGTGCTGCCCGTACGGGGGGAACGTCGGTCGTTCGGACGGTCGTCCAGCGTGATGACGACCTTCCCGACGTGGCGGGAGTGCTGCAGGGCGGTGAAGGCGTCCGCTGCGCGGTCGGCCGGGTAGACGTGGTGCAGGACGGGACGGTAGACGCCCTCGTGGATGCGCCGGCAGACCTCGGCGAGCTGCTCCGTGACGACCTGCGGCTGGTCCTGGGCCAGCTGCGCCAGGTCGGTGGTGCAGAACGTGAGGTTGTTCAGGAAGGGACCCAGGAGCAGGCGGCTGTTGGCGTACAGGTCGCGTTTGCCGAGTTCGATGAAGCGCCCGCCGGGGCGAAGCGTCTCCAGCCCCCGTCCGATGGCCTCCCCCGCCAGGGAGTTGAGTACCACGTCCACGCCGCGGCCTTCGGTGAGTGCCCTGACCCGCTCGGCGAAGTCCAGGGACCGCGAGTCCAGGACGTGGTGAATGCCGAGCAGGCGCAGCAGGTCACGCTTGGCGGGGGTGCCGGCGGTGGCGATGACCCGGGCGCCGGTGTGCTCGGCGTACTGGGCGGCGGCCAGGCCGACGCCTCCGGCGCCGCCATGGACGAGGACGGTCTCACCCGGGGCGAGGCGGGCCAGCTGGTGCAGGCTGTGGTGCACGGTGAGGAAGACCACGGGCAGGGTGGCAGCGGCGCTGAAGTCCATGCCGTCGGGGATACGGCCGACGGCCGTGGCGGGGAGGTGCATTCTCACGGCGGACTCCGGCTCGGGGACCAACTGGTGGGCGCGGAACCTCAAGCTGCGCCAGGGCATGCGGGCGTCGCTGTCGGACGCCGGCCACGATGGGTCCGGGGACGCCGTACGCGATCGCGGCGCGGTTCGCCCACCCGGACCGGACGGTGATCGCGCTCGTCGGTGACGGCGCGTTCCAGATGAACGGCATGAACGAGATGATCACCAAGGTCGACAACGAGATCGCCCCGATCCCGCCACGCATCATGAAGGCCAGGGCAAGAAGGCCGCCATGGCGGCGCTCCACGACCCGGAGAAGGCCGGCATCACCGCGAAGGCGTGCGCCAGAAGATCACCGAATACGCCGAACACCTCCCGGGCCGGGGCCAGAAATGAGCGGTCCCCTGGCGGAGTGAAAGCCGCCCGGCGCAGGACAGCCAGCTCGTGGTGGTCACCGGCGCGAGCGCCGGTGACGGGGTGCCACGGCCCGGGCGTTCCGCGCGCGGGGCCGCCGGGGCGCTGCCCGGGACGACGACCCAGGTGCCTGGACCACCTCGGGTGCACGGTGGCACGCCGGGGAGTCACTCCGTCCGGAGACCGCGGGACCGGTGGGCCGTTCGGCGCATCGACCGACGCGAAACCCTGGCCGGCCGGGTGGTCTTTGCATAGGGCGACGGATGGCGGGGACCCATGGCGATGCAGAGGAAGCCAGTCCAGTGCAGAGGCCCAGATGACTCCCCTCACCCCTCTTCGCCCATCGGCGAGGCTCCAAGCCGACGGTGCGCTCACGTCTCCGCAGATCGACGACTTCTACCAGGTGGCCTGTGCCGGCCGGCTCACCGAGGTGGCCGAGCGCATGCCGGGACGGCACTCATGAGCGGTGAGGGGGCGACCGTGGACCTGGCGGCGTCCCGGATCGACTCGGTGGATGTGCACGCCTTCGAGGTGCCGACCGACGGACCGGACGGCAAGGAACAGGACGGCACCCTGGAGTGGGACTCCACGACCATGGTCCTCGTCCAGGTCCACGCCGGCGGCCGCACCGGGCTCGGTTACACCTATGGGGATGTGTCGGTCGCCTCGTTCGTCGAGTCCAAGCTCGCGCCGCTGGTGCACGAACAGGCCGTCACCGCGCCTGCGGCCCTGTGGGAGCGGCTGCAACGGCAGATCCGCAACGCCGGCCGCCCCGGCGTCGGAGCCATGGCCGTCTCCGCGGTGGACGTGGCCCTGTGGGACCTCAAGGCACGGCTGCTGGACCTGCCGCTCATCCACCTGCTTCCCGCCCGGCACGATCGGGTACCGGTGTACGGCAGCGGCGGATTCACCAACTACTCCCTCGACCGGCTCACCGAGCAGCTCACCGGCTGGGTGGAACAGGGCATTCCGCGCGTCAAACTCAAGACCTCCCGGGACCCTGGACGCGACCCGCAGCGCCTGACGGCCGTACGCAGGGCCATCGGCGACGAGCCGGAGGTCTTCACCGACGCCAACGGGTCCCTGGGCCGCAAAGAGGCGCTGTACTGGGCGCGCCGGTTCCATGACGAGTGGGACGTGCGGTGGTTCGAGGAACCCGTCACTTCGGCCGACCTGGACGGTCTGCGCATGCTGCGGGAGCGGGGCCCGGAGAGGCTGGAGATCACGGCGGGCGAGTACGCCTACACCACACAGGACTTCGTCAATCTCGTCCGGGCGCCCGCGGTGGACTGCCTCCAGGCCGACGTCACCCGCTGCGGCGGCATCACCGGTGTCCTGGAGGCGGCCGATCTGGCGGCGGCCCACCACCTGGACCTGTCCGCCCACTGCGCGCCGGCGGTCTCGGCTCACGCGTTCTGCGCCGTGCGCCGGCTGCGGCACCTGGAGTACTTCCACGACCACGTCCGGCTCGAACGCCTGCTGTTCGACGGCACGCTGTCACCCGACGGCGGTGCCCTGCGCCCGGACACCGGCCGGCCCGGCCTCGGCCTGGAGGTCAAGTGGCCCGATGCCGAGCGCTACCGCGTCTACGGAACCCGGACCGCCTGACCAAGCTCGCGAAGGAGAGGTGAGACCGATGGCGAAGCCAACGGAGCACCGCGACCCCGTCAGACGCTCGACGGCGGCAAGCTGGAGGAGGCGCCGCGTAATTCCGTCAAAGGCGAGGTGCGGTTCGACACCGCCTCGCTCGGGCTGTACGCCCAGGACGCGCCCCACTTCCGGCAGGTGCCCGGCTCCCAGGCGTGGTACGACCAGGTCATCGCGGCCAACCCGAGCGACCCGCACCACCTCTACCTGGGCCTTGAGGAGATGGTCGAGTCCCGGGACGGCGGCAGCACCTGGAAGGCGATCGGCCGCTACTGGACCTTCGGCATGCCGTGCTTCCTGGGTGAGAGTCAGGTCTCCCGATTCGGGACCCCACTCGGTGGTGAGTAGTGCGAACCGGTTGCGCAGGTAGCCGCCGAAGACCGTCGGTCCACGCACCTCGATTTCCCCGCTCGTGGTGGCGCGCACCTCAAGGCCCGCTCGCGGTCAGTGCCTCCACCAGTGGCATCCATGCCTTGGCAGCGTGGATGCCACTGACACACAGAACCGGCTCCTCCCACTCCATACGACTCACAGGCGACAGCCACGGAGCCGACGCGGACGCGCTCCATCAAGAAACCACCACTCCCTCCGGGAGGATGCGACAACCAGCCGGGACGGCCGACCCGCACCCAGGCGGCACGCTCCGGCCGAACCGGGCCCCACGGCCATCGAGTTACGGAATTCGCTGGCGGTGGGCGGCCAGGGCCGGCGCTGAGGCGCGGTCTCGGATGCGGTGCCGTCGGCCGTCGTCTCGTCGTTATGCATCGGTGAGACCACGGAATGCGGGAGAGCGGGACAGTGGGAGGATGCGACGGTGACGGCAAGAACCAGTGATATCGAGCAGGCGGCCGGTGTGCTGCGCGCCGGAGGGCTGGTGGCCTTCCCGACCGAGACCGTCTACGGTCTGGGCGCCGACGCCGAGGATCCCGCCGCTGTGGCGCGCATCTTCCAGGTGAAGGAGCGTCCGCCCTCCCACCCGCTGATCGTCCACATCGGCGGCGCGGATCTGCTGGACGACTGGGTCGAGGACGTGCCGGCGACCGCGCGCCTGCTGGCCGAGCGCTTCTGGCCGGGGCCGCTCACGCTGGTCCTGCGGCGCGGTCGCCGGGTGCCGCTGGAAGCGACCGGCGGCTTGGAGACGGTGGCCGTGCGCGTGCCCGACCACCCCGTCGCCCTCGCGCTGCTGTCGGCCTTCGGCGGCGGTGTCACGGCCCCGTCCGCCAACCGCTTCGGCCAGGTCAGCCCGACCACGGCGAACCACGTCCGTGCGGAGCTCGGTGATGCCGTCGACTTCGTGCTGGACGGCGGCCCTTGCGAGGTCGGCGTCGAGTCGACCATCGTCGACGCCACGGGCGAGAGCCCGAGCATCCTTCGGCCCGGCGGGGTGACGCGCGAGGACCTCGAAGCGGTGCTGGGGTCCCCGCTCGCGGTCCACTCCACCAGCCGTGTCCGGGTGCCGGGCCAGCATCCGTCCCACTACGCACCGCGTGCGCGGGTCGTCCTCGTCGAGCCGGAGAAGGTCGTCGCCGAAGCGGAGCTCACGCAGGAGATGGGGCACCGGGTGGGCGTGCTTCTTCCCCCTTCCCTCGCCGACGCCCCGGTGAAGGCGCACGCCGTGGTGACGGTCCCCGGGGTGATGGCAGCCTACGCGCGCGGGCTGTACGGGTTCCTGCGCGAGCTCGACCAGCAGGGGTGCGACCTGATCGTCGCGTCCCTGCCGGTGGAGGAGGGCCTGGGACTCGCGATCGCCAACCGGCTGCGCCGCGCCGCGGGGCCCCGGCCCCAGGCGTGACGGGCACCGACACCGTTCGGTGTGCCTGCCGGGGTGGCCACCGGTTGCGTGGCCCAGTGGGCGATCTCGTACCCGATCCGCAGAGCCTGTCTCCGATCCTTGCAGAGCCAAGGCGACGGGCATGTCGCAGAGCCAAGGCGACGGGCATGTCGAGGCCACGGGCCGCGACGAGACGTGCCGTGCCGTACCGTCCTCCAGCGCTGCGCACGCCGCGCCGACCGCGCCGCACCGACTCGTGGCCGATGACCATGCCCGGAAGGCCGTCCAGCACGCCGACGCCGTACTGGATGCTGCCGATCACTTCCGGGCCCATGACGTGGCCGGCGGTGCGCACCACGGAGGGATCGCCCGGATTCGTGATCGGAGATGATCTCGGCGCCGTCACACACCGCCGACGACACCCCCGCGGGGCAGGGGTGCGACCCGCTGCCCACGAGCGCGCTCGGCGGGCGCGGGAGCTGGACCTTTCGTAGATTGAGGAGCGAGAGACTGGCAGGGAAAGCGTGTGACACCGAAGATCGACTACACCGGGGTGTTCGCAGCCCTTCCGAGCCCGTGCCTGGTGCTCGGCACGGACCTGGTGATCGCCGCTGCCAACCGGGCCTTCTGCGAGGTGACCGGGCGGAGCCGGGCCGAGCTGATCGGGCAGTACCTCTTCGACACCTTCCCGGACAACCCCGCCGACCCGGAGGCTGACGGGGTGGCGACGCTGAAGGCCTCACTGCACCGTGTCCTGTCCTTGGGTCAGACGGATCACATGGCGTTGCAGAAGTACGACATCCCCATCGCCGGCAACCCCGAGGTGTTCAAGGAGCGGTGGTGGACCGCGATCAACGTGCCCGTCCTCGGCCCGGACGGAAGGGTGGCCTGGATCATCCACCGGTCCGAGGACATGACCGACGTCGTCCGCGCCCGCCGCACGGCGCAACTGCCCTCGGTCCGGCCCGGCCGGGAAGCGGCCATGGAAGCCGAGCTGTACGCCCGGGCGCGGCAACTGCAGCGGCTGAACGAGGAACTGCGACAGGCCCACGCCCGTGAACGGCGCGTCGCCGTCGCGCTCCAGGAGGCCATGCTCCACTCGCCGGACCTGGCCCGGCACCCGAACATCGCCGTGCGCTACCTGCCCGCGACCGGATCACTGAACGTGTGCGGCGACTGGTACGACGCGGTCGACCTGCCCGCCGACCGCTTCACCGTCACGGTCGGCGACGTGGTCGGCCACGGGCTGATGGCCGCCACCGTCATGGGCAGGCTCCGCAGCGCACTGAGCGCCGCCACCCGCACCGTCCACGGCCCCGCCCAGGCACTGGAGGTCCTGGGGCTGTACGCCCGCTCCGTCGAGGGAGCACTGGCCGCCACCGCCGTCCAGGTCCTCGTCGACTGCCACAGCCACCTGCTCATCTACAGCAGCGCCGGCCACCCCCCGCCCGTCCTACTGCACCCGGACGGTTCCTGCGAGCTGCTCGACCAGGCCACCGACCCACCACTGGGCGCCCGCCCGGAACACGTCCCACGTCCCCAGGCCAACGCGACCTACACGCCCGGCGACACCCTTGTCCTCTACACCGACGGCCTGATCGAACGCCGTGGTGAGGACATCGACGCGGGCCTGGCCCGCCTGACCTCCACGCTCGCCACCTGCACCGAGTTCGGCGCGGAACACCTCGCCGACGCCCTCCTCGCCCGCCTCGACGTCGCCAGCGGCGCCAACGACGACATCGCCATCGTCGTCGTCCGCCTGGACCGAACGACCCGACCGTACTGATCGAGCCGATGTCGTCGTCGGTGACTCGGGAGCCACACCGCAGAGCACTTCCACAACCAGCCGTTCGGCCGGCCCGCGCAGGCTGACCTCGTCGTTCGCCGAGACAGGCGCGGAAGCATGCTGCCACCGCGCTTCATCGTCTGTGCCCCGCCCTTGACGGCCCAGGCCCAGGCCCAGCGGACACGATGGCGATCACGAAAAGGCGCGCCGCCCGGGCACCGTCGAGACCCGGGACCGTGCGGCGTGCGGTGCTCGCTGCCAAGCCGTGAGACAGTCTCAGGGCCAGCCGACCTCGCCATTTCGAACCGCCAAGGGCTCGAAGCGGTCCGAGTCACAGAACCTGGTCCAGCCCAGGCGGATCTCGCCGGTGGACGTATGGTGCCGGTCATCTGCTCTTGAGGCCAGCCAGGTGAGCAGTTCACCAGTGCTGTCGAATTCGTCGGGGTGTATCTCCTGCCGAACGGTCAGGGCCCATGTTCCGTGACGGGTGTCCTGAGGGCTCAACAGCACCGAGACGAGCACTCCGCCCACCTTCCACGCCTCGCCCTGCTGAGCCAGCAGAGGCACAGGCTCGTCCACCACGACAGGTTCGCCGTCTTCTCCCTCAACGGCCATCGGGAATGCGGACACGATGCCGAGACGCTCCGGCTTGGGTCCCAGCCCGAGATGCCACCGCAGCTCTGCGACCTCTTGGTCAGAGAGCCCCTCGCGCAGATTCAGAGCGAGGGAGAGTTCGTAGATGTCAGCCACACCGGCACGTTATCGCCTGGGTATGACAATCAAGGCGAGCCGTTCGTCAGCAGCAGGTGGAAGGAGCGGTCCCGGTGGACGAATGTGGCGGTGTCGGAGCCACTGCCGTCGAAGTACACCGGCGGCTGCGGCCTCTCGCCACTGTAGTAGCCGGTGGAGCGCAGGAAGTCGGGGCTGACAGCGGCGAAGGACCATGCCGGGCCGTCTGCGCCCAGCAGTACCCGCGTGAAGCCGCACACCAGTTGCTCGGCCTCCGCCGCCGCGTAGTGGTGGCCGTAGGGGCTGAACGCCTCGCAGAGCATCCAGCGCAGCCGTGCCAGGAAGCCCGCATGGTCGAGTGGGCTGATCGCGGCGTGGAAGCCCTCGCGCAGGAGCGGATGCTCGAAGGGCTCGCTGTCGTACTCGACCGTCAGGTTGTGCCAGTTGCGGCGCACGTCGGCGGCACGCATGAGCCGCTGGAAGACGGCACTGCGCAGGAAGGCACGGAGGACATCCTGGCGGTTCTCCGCTACGACGGGCACATCGCAATCCGCTGAGAGCAGCAAGGTGTTGCTGTTCATCGCGTGGTCGACGGCGGAGAGGAAGGCGTCGACGGCGGGGGGTTCGGGATCGGGCGGCGGCGCGGTGAAGTTCGGAAAACCCACGGCAGCAGCCTTGTGGACGGCTGGTCGCTACTTCAACGGCACTTCCGCCACTCGGACCGGGCGGATCAGCGGCCGCTCTCGTTACGTTCCTTGAAGCAGCTACGACGAACCATTCTCCGGGCCTGACCGGGTGAGCGAGCCGCTCGTGCCCAGGGCGCCACCATGTCAGTGGGGCCGGTGAGAATGGGTTGATGACTTACACCATGCCTGTGCCGCTGCCGTCCGCGCTCGTGGATCACCATGCGGTTGACCTGGAACGCAAGTACACCGACGGCTGGGGTCTGAAGGTCGAAGACGTGGCCGCCGCGCCCTCCGGTGATATCTATGCCCTCTACAGCGTCCACCGCTTTACCCGTGGTGTGGCCGGCGACGAAGCCGACCCGGCGAAGGCGCACTTCGGGTACTCGCTCGTGACCCGGTACGCCCCCGACGGCACCGTGCTCGCCACCGCGGTCTCGGGGCAGAGCGAGCATTACCTGCGCCAGGACACGACTTTGGGCGGCCCCACGACAGGGCTGGGCAGGGACCTGTGGTGGGCCAAGGGACTGTGTGTCCTGCCCGACGGCACACTCGCGGCGACCGGACCGGGAGACCACACTCATCTGATCACCGCAGACCTCACGGCGGTGACCGCGCACCACGGTATGCCCCGCAGCCGACACGAGAACGGCCCGCGCGACCCGTTCGCCACCTGGATCAGTACGACTCCCGCAGGCCGTCTGCTGTGCACGACCGGCGAGTACGGGCTCTACAACTACGGCAATCTGCTCAACAACATCGTGGCGATCACCGACCGGCCCCTCACTCCGACCTCGAAGCCGACACTGCAGGCCCTGGCCTCCATGGAGGCAGAACCGGTCAAGCACACCGAAGCCGATCTGCGGCCGGACGTCCTGTTCAACGGCATGCCGGTCGGCATGGACCATCGGCCGCGGCCCTCGCTGACGGAGTACCTCACCGGGCTCCAGCAGACCGCGCGGCGATGGGACTGGCACGACGCGAGGCTCGGCCGGCCTGCGGTGGTGCGTGAGGACCTGTTCGTCGTCCCCATCTTCGGACACATCAACCGGGGCGGGAGCCGCGGCCAGCGGTTCGCCTTCGTCCTGGTCAGCGACAAGGGCGAGTTCGTCGGCCAGCTCGGCGGCATGCATCTGCACCGCGACAGTCCCTTCACCGGCTTCTGCTTCGCAATCGCCGCCGACCCCGCACGCGAGCGGATCTACCACCTCAACCGGTACGGACTGTTCGCCTGGACCGCCACGGGAGTCCGAGCCCAGCGACTGGACCTGGAAGAGGCGCGGTTCAAGCTGCTCAAGCACTTCACACTCGTGGACTGCACCCCCACGGGCGAGCTGGTGCTCGTGCACCGCACGCAGCACCTGATGCTCCGCGTCCCGTGTCCCGCTTCCCTCGGTGACCTCGGCCAGGTGGTGGAGGACGCGCTGCGCTCCTACGCCAAGGAGCGAACTGCCCTCAAGAAGCGGTGGCAGCCGGTGAATTGGCACTGGGTCGACAGCACGGCTCCACTACACCGCCTCTGATGGAGCGGCACGACCGGACGGCCAGGACGCCGGAGTGGTCGCCCTCAGTCAGCGGTCGTTGGGGCTCAGCAGCGTGGCGGCCGCGGCGACGAAGGCGACGGATGCTTCCTTGGCCGCATGCCGCCGGGCGTCCAGTTCGGTCCGGTCCAGAGCCTTGCGCAACGCATATGTGGCATCTGCGGCCTGCTGAGCGGGGCCGGCCAGCTCGGGGACCAGGACCTGAAGGCGGATGTGCGGCGCGGTGATTGCCGCCCGGGTGTCGTGGGACCTCGTCTGGGCCTCCAGCTGGTGCTCGGAGCCTGCCTCGGCCAGCGCCAGACGCTCCCGGTGGAACATCGCCGAGCGGTGCGCGTCCAGGGCGGCCGCGAAGTCGGTGACGGCACGGAGCTGGTCCTGGCGGTGGCTGTCGGCGCGCTCCTCGGCACGCGCGGTGCGTGCCGAACGGTGCTGGAGGAGGCCGGCGGTCAGGGCACCGGCGAGCGTGCCGAGTACGGCAACGATCGAAGGCCATATCGACATCAGGTGTTGGTCCTCTCGGGTGGTCCGTTCCGGTGGTGAGGCCGGCGAACAGCGAGGTACACGGCGGCGCCTTGGGCGGCCGGGTTACTCCCGCGACGCTCCGGACCCACAAGTACCGGCGCACTTTCAGCGTTTCCAGCGGTGACCAACAACGTTGCTGGCTCCAGGCGCTGAAACCAGGATCCAAACCGGGCAGTGAGACGGGTAGGCCGTTCCACCGCGCGGTTGTGGCGGCGTACTGCACAGACACCTGGTAGATGCCCGGCTCAGGCCGGTGACATCACAAGGTCACCGGCAGAGCCCGTACGTCCCCCCTCCTGGCAGTCACGTTTCCCGTGGGGCCGGAGGTCGCGAACGTCGGGCTCGGGCTGCTCTGGAGCCGCTCTATCCGTGTAGCCAGATCCGCAGTGGACCAACCGGCTCGAAGCCGTGGCGCACGGCGGTCTCCAAGTCAGCACCGTGCTCGTAGCCGACCACCGGCAAGTCCGGGAACAGCCGGTGTACCGCTTCCAGTACGACCGGCCAGGCCGCGTCAGGACCGCCGTCCGACGCGAAGACGTTGGAGATTCCGACCACCTGGCCGCTGCGGCTGGCCACCGCTCCGGCGACCACCTGGCCGCCCGGGGCCCGCCCGGCGAGCACGAAGGTGGCCGGGTCGTCGAGCAGTTCGGGCCGGAAGAGGTCCGCGTTGCCTTCCTCGTCGTCCCAGGCCAGTGCCCAGGCGCGCAGCGTGTCCGGTGCGTCGGCCACCTCCCACGCGAGATCGGATGAGATGGCGGGTGCAGTCGCCGGGCGATGGATCCACTGCGCCTCGAACAGGACCTGGAAGCCGGCCGCCGTCAGGTCGAGGTCGGCGAAACTGTCCTTGACGGAGGCGCCCGGCGCAGTGGTGTCGATACGCGCCGCCAGCCCGGCCGGGTCGACACCCGGCACCAGCGTCACCGCGTCGGGGTAGTACTGCGGCGTGCGGGCCGGGGCCGCCCAAGCCTCCGGGCCGAACTCGCTCACCAGGCCGTGCGATCGGCTCATCGCTGCGCACCACTCGGCGTTGTTACGGGCGGCGGCCCGGACCATGAACTGCTTCGACGTTGTCACGAGCGGATCATGGCTTGTTGGCGGCCGGTAGTCGAACGCTTTTCCGTGGGATCCCCCTATGGCCAGGGCAAGCCGAACAGCTGCCAGCCCGTCCCCGGCTCCTGGTATGTGAGGGAGTAGGGCCGGAGCGAGGCGGGTCGGTGATGTGGTCGGCGGCCGTGGCCGTGGTCGACGACGTCCCTCAGTGGATGACGGTCGCAGGTCTTCTTGCAGGTCGGTGCCGCATCCTGGCTTGTCGAGCGCGCGACGACGCGTGCACCGTCCAGGTCCCCCGTCACCTTGCCGCCCGCATCCGGGACCCGGTCGCCGACCACGGGCCAGATCCGGGTACGGACTCCGGACCGTGTCCGACGGACGGCGTTCAGTATCTTCATGCCCGAGGCAGCGAGGACGTCGATGAGGCGAGAAACGGTAGGAACCGATGCCACCTGGCCAAAGACGGCCGGCTCGGACCGCAGCATGGCGATGCCCGCGAGGCGGTCTCCGCCGAGCGCGACTGCCGGAGCAAGGTCGAGCAAGATCTGTGAGCACGGCAGAGTCGCAGCGCCGGAGCAGGTGAGCCTGCGGGCGGCGCGCGGGACGAGGACCGAAAGCCCCATGCCGGCTCTCTCCGGTGGAGGCTCTTGCGGGTCAGGTGCCGAGCGGGTCAGCTGTCGGCTTCGGTCTCAGGCCCGGGTCCGTCGCCGATGGCGACGCGCAGGTCATGGATGCCTTGCAGGATGTCGATGAGGGCTTCTTCCGCCCCGCTCAGAGCGTGTCGGGTTCCCTCTGTATCGCCCTGCTCGGCGTGCCACTGTGCGCTGAGCGTGTATACCGCTGTCATGACGGCTGCGAAGGCGGCCTCTCGGCCGGGTGGCAGTTCTTCCGCCTCGGGTTCGGAGACCTGCAGCGCGGTGCGCTGCAGCCGGTTCGTCAGGACGTTGATCGCCAGGCCGGGATCTGCTCCCACCTGTTCCCCCCAGCCGAGCAACGTCTCAAGGACGTCCTCGATCTCCTCTTCCTCGGTCAGACGGGTCGCGGCGGTGATCTCAAGTTCCGTTTTCGCCAGCAGACTGCCGAGCAGGTGCAGGCGGTCTTCTTCCTGCGGCCCCTCGGGTCGCTTCTCCGGATCTGCTGCCGGCTCAGCTGCCAGAGCGGCCAGCGCCGCGTAGATCTGCCCAGCACTTACCGGGCGCTCGCTACTGATGCTCACGCCTACAGCTTCACCCGGCCAAGGCGTATCCGCCCGCCCAGACACACGGGAATTCGGCCAGTGGGCCGTCCTGGCGTCGGTGGCCGCTTCCCGGGTGCGGGGAGCCCGCAGGCACCCCGCAATGGCACGGCCGACGGTACGGACGAAGTTCGACAAGCAGGTCGGGTGGACCGCAGGAATCCCTCATGCTCGGCATCGGCCGCATCCTGGCCGGCCGCGACGTGTAAGGCGTGAAACGCACACCGCCGGCTTCTGACGCTCCGGCACGCGCACCGGACAAGGGCATCCGCTGGGGCGTGTGATCACTCAAAGCCGCGTGATGATGAAGTGGTACTGGATCACGACGCCCTCACCGCGTCTGCCGGCATTCCGGGGTGAGGAATCCCCGGGCGATGGCATTGAAGGCATGCGGCGCCGTCACGGGCAGGAGATGCCCGGTGTGCGGAACCACGGACAGGTGGGCTCGCGGGACGGCCGCCGCGGTCCGTCGGGCATCCGGCAGACCGGCGCGATCGCGCTCCCCGCACAGCACCAGCGTGGGCGCGGTGATCTGCGGAAGTACACGGGAGAGGTCGCTCGACTGCAAAGCGTCCAGCACCTCGATCCATCCGTTGCGATCGGGCAGGTCGGAGACCGCGCGGACCAGCCAGCGCACCATGCCAGGCGCTTCCCGGCACCACTGAAGCCGCGGCTGGCGGTCGAGCGCCCGCCCGCCTGTTGCACGGCAGTGACGATTCCGGCATAGACCAGCGCAAGATGGCAGGTGAGGATGATCACGTCGCGCGCCTGACCAGTGTTACGGCGACCGAGGGACATCGTGACCGGATGGCCCGCTGTGGCGCCGGAAGGCACAGCGCGCGAGGGGATGAACCACCGACCGCTACCCATTCCCAGGGGGAATCATGTCCTTGACCCGTCCGGCTGCTCGGCGCCTCGGCCTGCTGTGCGCCGCCACGGTCGCCGCCCTCGTCCCGGTCGCGGGCGCCGTGCCTGCCGCCATGGCCGCACCCGCCGCGTCCGACACCGCGCACCCGGGTGTCGTGGCCGGGCAGAACCCAGGCGGCACCATGGTCCGTACCGAGCAGCTCGCCTCCGGTGGCGGATTCGTGGAGATCTACCGTGTCTCGGCCTCCCACTACTGGGGCCGGATCGTCACCTACTACGGCACCAGCGTCATCGACGCGAACGGTGAGACCGCGGCGCTCCAGGACAACGGCGAGTACACGTTCCTCACCCCGCAGGGGCACTTCGGGGACTGGATCGCCGTCTCGGGCAAGAACCAGTTCCGCGGGCCCGGCACGTTCACGATCGCCCGCGGCTACACCGCGATCGTCGAGCAGACCGGCAAGAACCAGTGGCGGGCGAAACTGAAGCGTCCCGCCGGCGGTGCGTTCCTGACCCTTCAGACACACGCGGTCGACGACGGCCACGGCAGGCTGTCCCACGTCTACGCCGGGGAGGAGATCGTCGACCCGGGCGGCAAGGCGATCTACGTCGTCCTGAGCGCGGACGGCATCATCACCTCCTTCGACCCGCAAGCCGCCACGGGCGGTGAGCCCCCGACGGACAAGTGCACCGCCACCCGCGTACAGTCCATCGGGGCGGGCACCCTGGCGCACATGACCAACCGCCCCAGCGGGCCCCGGGTCTCCTTCACGTCGGTCTACGACGACGGCAAGGAGCGGCCGGTGCTGATGCCGCTGGACAAGAGCCACCCCTCGCTGCCCGCTGACGCCGGCATCCTGGCGCGGATAACGGGTGCGAACACCGCGGCACCTGAGCTGGTCACCCGTGTCGAGGGCGGCAAGGGTGCGCCGGAGACGGTCACAGCGTTCCCGGCGGTCCCGAAGGGCTGCCGCGGCACGGGCACCGGTACCTCCACTGTCTCGGGCACGTCCGGTCTTCCGGTACGCACGGCACGCTGATCGAGACCGGCCATCACCGTGCGGCCCTTGTCCGCCGCACGCGGTCTGAACCTCATCAACCCCTGTGCGCCAGTGCGCCCGCTGGTTGTGCCTGGCCGACGGTCTATGGCCGCCGTCGTCTCCCTGCGAACGACCCGCTCGGCAATCCGCAACGCGTACGACGGCCCGCAGGCGCACACTCCGGGCCGGCTTCCTCAGCCTGAGGTGGTACATGGTGCACAGACCGGCCGTGGCGGTCTGTGCACCATGAAACCGACCGAGCACGATCCAGGGTGATCAGGTCTTCAGACCGGCCAAGGCGCATCGACCACACCGCTACCTGACCGCTCACCGATGTGAAGCCTGCGTCTCCCTCGTCGATCGGTTGACTGGTCCCGGCAGACGACCACGCCTGGGTCTTCCGATGTGCGCTCATCGACCACCCGACATGCGCAGGTCCCGGGGCGCCGAAGCCCTCACCCCGAAGAGCCCGGGTTCCGCCACGGATCTTCGCCCGGCCTGCTGACCCGCCCACGGATACCGGCCGGTATGCCGATAGCGTTCGTTTCGTGATCGCCCTCGATGCGCTCGTCCGCCTCTGCCCGCCGCCCGCCGATCCGCCACCCGCAGTGGACTGGGCGCAAGCCGAGCGCGCCCTTGGTACGGCTCTGCCCGCCGACTACAAGCAACTCGTCGAGACATACGGCGACGGCATCTTCGATGAGACGATCTGGCTGCTCGTCCCCGACTCCGCCTACGGCGACTGCGACTTGCACACGCAGACGACGGAACGAGACGAGATCCTGGCCGACCTGTGGGAGTTCGAGGACAAGCCGGCCAGCCTGCAGGAAGCGGGGGCGATTGTCCTGCCATGGGCATTCGAGGAGGGCACCGGAGCGTTCCTTTACTGGCTGGCGCGGCCCGCTCAGCACCCCGACGACTGGACGGTGCTCTACAACGAGGGGCGCGGCCCCCTGTGGGAGCACCACGACATGGGGTGCGTCGCCTTCCTGCTGGCGGTGCTCACCGGAACGGCGCAAACGGAGTACTTCGGCTCCCTCTACGAAGTGCTGCAGCCGACGGAGCACCGCTTCGCGACGGCCGGCCAGACCCTTGGAATGACCGGGCGGTGATGCTGTGGGCCATGAGGACGCTCCAGGCACTCGGGCCCTTCTGAGTACGAGACTGAGTACGGCGACGGTGTCGCGGGCCTGGCTGGGAGTGTTCGGATGGCTTCATGACTCCGACTCCTTCCGCCGCTCCCGTGACGTCCGCTTCCCGCCGCCGGTTCAGGGTCCTGGGGCTGTCCGTTGCCGGGCCCGTTGCGGTGTCCCTGCTCGTGGGGTCCGTCACGGGCTGCTCCGCCATGGCGGGTCCAGTCCGTACCGAGGCGCAGTTCCTGGAGCACGTACGCGACACGGAAGCCGCCGGCGAGGACACAGTTCTCTTCCTGGGCTCGGTTCCGGACTCCGTGCTCCTGGGAAGGTCCAGGGCCAGCTCATCCTGTGTGGACGACTTCGGTGTCGACCGGGGTGACACCCACCGGGACCAGCCGTCCGTCTCCTGGGCCCCGGATTTCCAGCACGGCGACGCCGGGTATCGCGCGGCGGTCGCCGAGCTTCGCAGGCGGTGGTCCGAGCGAGGATGGAAGGTGACGACGGAGCCGGTGACCGACCCGGTCACCGGCAAAGCGACCGGCCTGCAAGAGATCCACACGACCGACGACCACGGCGTCGCCCTGTCCCTGAGCCCCGGGCGACGTACCGGCGAGGGACTGGTCGTCGCCGACGGCGGCTGCGTCCGCCACGACGGCCACTGGGACACAGACGACTGGAGCCTCTACTGACAGGCCCCGGCGACGTGTACGCCGCCCGTCTTCTCGCCGAACCGGCAACGTACTTGGCGAGCAGTGCTCACTGGGGCGCTGGAGGAGCCGAGAATGAGTACGTCTGCGCGCCTGGTTGAGTAGAGCGCCTCATGAAGTGCACGAGGGCTGCCGACGATCATCGGCTCATGAATCCTCAGACGTATGCGAAGCTCTACGGCCCGTGGAAGCCGACCCCGCCGGCCACAGCCCATCCAGGGGTCACATTGCTGACGGCTGTGCTCGGCGTTGCCACGGCCCTGTCGATGGCATGGCTGACTTTCCTGGTCGGCATGGTCGCACTGTGGGGCGCCGCGGAAGGGGCGGCCGTCGGGGGCTTTCTCGCGCAGTACGCGGCGGGCGTGGCCGGCGGTGCCGCACTGCTCGCCGCCCTCGCCTTTGTGCCCGCGGTGCGTCGCATGACGCCGGCCGGACGCCGGCTGTTGCTGACTGCGGTGGCGTGCCCTGTCCCACTCGTGCTGGCTGTCGTGACCTGGCTGGGCGCTGGCTGACCGAAGTCCCGGTGGACCGGGGTAGGCGGCGCCTGAAGCGGTCCCAGCCGACCGAGTTGCTACGGCGTACCCCTCGTCACGTCCCCGCCGGCGCGAACCTCCGCGACCACGCCCTGCTCCCCGAAACCCTCCCGGAAGTGAGCCTGGACGCCGGCTACGACTACAAGCCCGCCCACGACGGCTTCGTCCGGAGGGGCATCACGCCCAGGACCGCCAACCGCGGCACCAGGACCCCGATCCGAACCGACGGCCGCTGGGTCGTGGAGCGCACGAACTCATGGATGAAGAACTTCGGAAAGCTCTGGCGCTGCACCGGACGACGCGGCCCTTCTTCCACTTCAAAGTGATTTTTCCCTGTCAACTCGCCCCAACCATAAGGAACACGACGTAAAAGGCGTGGTTGGCTGAGTGTGAAGTAGCGTCCTCCTGTGTGACGTTGGTCTCACGGTGACGGTCTGTGTGTGAGGTGAAGGAACTGCCCGCTCCCGTAAGGGCCTGCCCGTTCACATGGATCGCACAGGTGTTCCGCCCTGTGTCGACTGCCGCAACTGTGACCGCGGGTAACGAGCCCGGCGGTCTTGAGTCTTGCTGTGTGAAGGACCTGCGTGCATAAGGTGATGATCCGCTCCCGGAATGGACCAGACCAGTCCGCTTCCTGCGAGAAGGGCCGGCGCGTCTTCGGGGGAAGCGCCACACGAATCCAGCCTCCCCACCCCCCGAGGAGGCTGGCCGCTTCCCTCCCAGGGCGTGACCCGGAATACGGGGCCACACCTTCATAGAGAGGGATTGCGCGTGTTGCGCAGACCACCCAGACCACCATCGAGCAGACGCGGACGGGCGAGAAGACTGGCGACTCCGGTCGTGTCCATGGCTTCGCTCGGCCTGCTCGCCACCCTGGCCGTCCACCCCGAACTCGTCACCCACGACCAGGGCGGCGTGACGCCGGCGGCTGATTCGTACCCCTGGTACACCGACACGGCGGACGAGCAGCTGCGGCAGGACCAGTGCCTGATGACCGGGGTCCTGCGGTTGGGCGGGCCCACGATGGCCGGCACCGCGCAGGACGGGCTGAACCAGCCCGCGGACAAGTTGCACGCCCTGGCCAACCGTGACCACTGGGACAAGACTCCGCTCGCGGGTGCCTACCAGAAGGACCGGGACGCCTACGACAAGCAGCTCGACGACCTTCACAACCTCAGGAACGCCTGGCAGAAGCCCCTCGCCGGCCTGTCGACGCCGGCCGGGTTCACCGACGCCGACTTCCACTGGCCTCCCGGATCACCGGGGGACGGCAAGCAGGACTTCTACACGCAGACCGGCCTGTCGAAGTGGATATCCGACCGGTTCTGGAAGGACGACGCCGACTTCTACCAGGACCCCACCGCCAAGGCGGACGACAAGACCGTCAAGGCGTTCAAGGCGATCGCCGATCCGCTCTACACCGGTGACCCCGACCCTTCCCTGCCGCCGGAGGCGCGGAATCGTCTCTACGCGGAGAAGTCCGCCTACGCCTACCTGAACTTCGGGGACCAGTACTTCGCCGACGACCTGCGACTGTTCCTGACGTCGGGCGGTTTCCCCCGCACCGCACCGGATCCGGACTCCCCGGAGTACCGGGTCGCCGTGGAGGACGTGAAGACCCGGTTCGCGGCCTGCTCCTGGCGGGACCCGATCGACCCGGACCAGGTGCTCGGCGACGTCACCAAGACAGCGGCTACGGAGTGGCAGCAGGAGATCTCCTCGCAGGCCACCATGCGGAACACCATCCTGGACGCCAACGAGGACGCCGTCACCAGCCTGACCAAGGCCGCCAAAACGCTGGGTGACCTGCTCGGCCAGTCCTGGACGGCCGATCATCTGGCCCGCTGGCAGGACTACTGGCAGCCGGGCGGTCTGGGCTGGGTCGGTGACGCCGACAACATCGTTCAGGTCGTCAACGCCGCCGGCAAGTGCCTCGACGTGCAAGGGTCCGGCACCTCGAACGGCACCCCGGTGCAGGTGTACAGCTGCAACAACAGTGCGGCACAGCGATGGAAGATCCACGGTAGCGAGGACGCCGCCCAGCTCGTCAACGTCGCCTCGCAGAAGTGCCTGGATGTCGCCGGGAACAACGACGACAACAAGACGCCGATCCGGATCTGGCAGTGCAACGACAGCCCCGCCCAGCGGTGGACGCTGAACATGCAGTCCGACACCGAGATCAGGAGTGTCGGTACAGGCAAGTGCCTGGACCTGCACACGTTCGACAACGGGCAGAACGCCTGGCTGTACGGCTGCAACGGCACCGGTGCGCAGAAGTTCCGGGTCAAGCCGCTCGGCCACAACGGCACCGACGACGCGAACTATCCGGACAAGGCCCAGTTCACCAAGGCCAGTACCGGTGTCACCAACGCCCGCAGCAAGGCGAAGTCCCTGCTGGACGACCTGAAGACGTTGCAGAAGAGCGCGGCGGCGGCGGCGAAGAAGTCCGGTGACGCCGAAACCGCCTCCTACACTGTGGCGGATCAGCAGGGCGCCCCGCGCGGGCGCGGCCTGCTGGCGGGGCAGCAGAAGAACCAGGTCACCCAGGGCATCACCGCAGCCGTGGACGCCATGGAGAAGGCCGGCGAAACGGCGGAGGCCGCCACCCGCGCCTCCGGCTCGGACAGTGACACGATCGCCCAGCGCGCGATGGCTCAGGCCGCGCAGGTCAAGACGGAGTTCCGCCGGCAGGCCGCCCACACCGCAGAACTGCAGGCCAAGGCGGCAGCGGATGCGGCGAAGGTCCACCGGGACAACGCCAAGGCCGATGCGGACACCGCCAAGCAGAAGCTCGGCGAAACCCTCGCGGCGGAGGACAAGGCGAAGGCGGCTGCCGCCACCGCCCATGCCCGCCGCCTGGACGCGGAAGCCGAAGAGGCCACGGCGAAGCAGGAGAAGGCCAACGCCGCCGCCCACCAGGCCGATGCCGACAAGTTCAAGCTGGCCGCCCAGGACGAGGCGGGCAAGGCCAAGGACGCCAAGGACAAGGCCGAAGCCTCGGAGAAGACGGCCGAGGACAAACGGGACGACGCCAAGGCCAAGGCCGACCACGCCCGTGACATGCGGGACGACGCCTGGGACGCCCAGCAGAAAGCCAACGTCGACCGCACCAAGGCCGATGCGAAGAAGGCCTACGCCGACTCCCTCGACGCCGGCGACGACGCCGACAAGGCGCGTCAGGCCGCGAACGACGCCGACAAGCACGCCACCGATTCCGAGAACGCCGCGAAACGCGCCCAATCGGATGCCGCCGCGGCCACACAGGCCGCCCAGGACGCCGACGCGGCA
Source organism: Streptomyces sp. NPDC001851 (assembly GCF_040297165.1). Taxonomy (NCBI): domain Bacteria; kingdom Bacillati; phylum Actinomycetota; class Actinomycetes; order Kitasatosporales; family Streptomycetaceae; genus Streptomyces; species Streptomyces sp. NPDC001851. Next base: position 96,424 of record NZ_JBEOYR010000031.1, read on the forward strand.
GCCACTCGTGCCGAGGCGGCAGCGAAGCGGGCACGAGCAGACTCCGACGCCGCACAGGCCGCCAAGGCCGACGCCGACAGTGCCGTGCGGACCGCCACAACGTCAACGGCGGATGCGATCGCCTACTCCCAGAAGGCAGCCGGCGAGGCACGGGCGGCGGTCCGTCTCGCGGACCAGGCCGAAACAGACGCGAAGACGGCGAAGGACCAGGCCGAGGCCGCGAAGAAGGACCTCAAGACCGCCCTGGTCGCCGCCGCCAAGTCAGCCGGCTACGCGCATGTGACCGCGCAGGCGGCGGTGGATGCGAACAAGTCGGCGAAGCAGGTCGTGAAACCGGCCAACGACGCGATCGAACTCGGCTCCCCCTACGTCGACAACGACTCCACGGCCGAACTGGTCGTACTGACCGGGCAGGCGTCGAAGACCCTCGCCGATCAGCAGAAGACGGTTGCCGACACGCATGCCAAGAACGCGCAGGCGGAGGCGGATGCCGCGAAGAACATCGCGGACCAGGCGAAGGACGACACCAAGGCAGCGTTGCAGTCAGCGGCCAACGCCGCACGATCAGCGGCGGACGCACGCGGCTACGCCGACCAGGCCTTGGACTACTCGGCCCACGCCGCGAAATCAGCGGCGGCTGCTGTGGACTCGCTGAACCGGGCGAAGGAGTACGACCGGCAGGCCGGCGTAGACGCCGCAGCCGCCGACGCCGCGGCCACCAACGCCGAGGGCTACGCCAAGGACGCCCGCGCCTCGGCCGACGAGGCCGCCCTCGACGCGGACGCCGCACACAAGGCAGCCGACCAGGCCGCACAGGACGCCAAGGACGCGAGGGCTGCCGCCAACCGGGCGGATGCCGCCGCCACGGATGCCGAGCAGTACGCCAAGGACGCTGACAAGTACGCCAAAGAAACCCAGGACATCGCCACCGAAACGGAGAAGAAGCAGGCCAACCAGGAACTGGGCAAGGGCTCCATGACGGGCGTCCCCGGCGTGTTCGTCGTCCCGGAGGACGGCACCTTCCAGGTCCTCAGCGGCACCCAGCAGGGCAACTGCGTTCCAGGGATGCCGCAGGCAGCCATCGTCGGCTGCGACGCCACGTACAGCAACGTGCACGTCAGCTACGTCGGCGACTTCTACCTGTGCACCGACGACAACGCCCCCGCCACGGCGGACGGCTGCCCGCAGACGGCCTGGCGTCTCCTGGAGCGGAGGCCGCTGAAAGACGTCGTCATCAAGAACTGGCAGCACCACTTCTCCGGTGAGGACGTCGTCCGCGCCGGATGGCAGAACCTCTTCGGCGAGGTACCCGGCAACATCCTGTTCGAGTTCTTCGGCAAGGACATGCTCAAGTGCCTCCACGGCAGCGTCGCCGGATGCGCCTGGGCCTACGCCGCCTACGGCGGAGCAGACAGCGCACTCAGCGAGATCGCCAAGGACGTCTTGGACCTCAACCGCGCGGTCAAGTCCGAGGACGGCATCGCGGATGCCTGGAAGTCCCTCAAGGAGTCCGGACTCGACGACGAAGCCATCGCCGGTATCGGTAAGAAGGAAGCCGACGAGATCGCCGCAGCCTGCCGGAAGAACAGCTTCCCGGCAGGTACACAGGTCCTGATGGCAGACGGTTCCCGTAAGGCGATCGATACGATCACCACGGACGATCGGCTTCTGGCCACCGACCCTCAGACCGGGGAAACTCGCCCGGAGCCGGTCACCGACACCTTCGCGCACCGCGCGGACCAGTTGGTCGTGATCACCTTCGCCGACGGCGGACGTGTCCTCACGACGCCCGGCCACCGGATGTACGTGACGGGCCACGGCTGGACCATCGTGTCGGAGCTGGCCGCCGGCGACCGGCTCAGGACCCCGGACGCCAAGACGGACATCGTGGCCGGCCTGCGGACGCTGACAGCACCGCAGACGGTCTGGGACCTGACCGTCGATGACCTCCACACCTTCTACGTGCTGGCCGGTGCAAAACCGGTCCTCGTTCACAACTGCGAGGGCGAACTCAGCGACGCCCTGTACGAAGAGATCGATGCGCGCTACGGCCCGGACATCGCCGACGGTGTGGAATACAACGCGATGAGGATGCACGACGGCACTGCGCAATCCCTCGACCACGAGATTCCAGGCATTGGGCACAACCTGAAGTCGCTCGCCGACTACCTGGCGGGCTGGCGCAACAAGTTCACCTACCGTGATGTGCAGCAGGGTTCACAGGTGGTCTACGACCCGGGCAAGAGAGTGCTCGTAGTGAAGACACCACGCAATATCCACGCCTACCAGTACACAGTTGATCAGTGGGAGAAGGGCGTGCACAAGGGCCGGTACGTACCGCTGAATCCCGGAGGAGGAAACCCGTGAGAGGCAAACCGTTCGTCCGGCGAGAGGGGAACGGGTTCGCCGTGCGGTTCGTCGGGGCACAGCGCGACCTCGTCGGCGAGGCACTGCTCCTGCTCGCCTGCAGGAGGGAGGGCGAATCCGTCCTCCAGGTGTGGGCCGGGTGCGGTAGACAGCAGCTGGAAGAACTCCACGGCAGGATCCAGAGCGCCGGTGATCGTGAGTACGTGTTTCTCTCAGCCGGGGAACTGCATACTCTGCACGCCGTGCTGACGTCCGTGTACTGCATGTTCGCTTCGGAGGAGGCCTTCCACGAGCAGCTCGGGTTCTACCGAGAGAACCTTTTCGCCCTGGTGAGCGGCCTGATGGTGACAGTGAGCCAGGCTGCCACAGCCGAGTAGTCGGGTCCATCGGTCCGTCAGGCCCCGCCGAGGCTTCCGGCTTCGGCGGGGCCTGCTGCGTGCTTGTCCGCCTCGGGACAGGCAGGGGCATCCGGCTGCGGCCCCGGCCCCCTTAGAAGGGTTCGGCGGCCCGCAGGAGATCCTGCGGAAGGTAGGGGGATTCGACGCGGATGGCCCAGCCGCGGCGGCGGGCGTGGCAGGTCAGGGCGAGGATGTCCAGGTCCACGGAGGCGCCCGCATCCTTGGCGCGGTCGGCGACCTGGTAGTAGCAGCGGTGGGCTTCGAGCGCGTCGGCCAGGGCCAGGTTGAAGCTCTCCTCGTCCCCCTCCACGAGCTGCGACAGCAGCACGGCCGGCGGCATGGCGAAGCCCGAGTCCTTGGCCTTCTCGGCCTGCTGCAGCGCCCGCTGCGCGGCCGGCTCGGGGTCGGTGCCCTTGAGGTAGGCGTGGAGGGCTTCGCGGTACGCGCTGAAGGCGGAGCCGTCCGGGCGGGCGAAGGCGGGGCCGGTGAGGACGAGCGGGGCGAGGTCCTCGCGTGCGCCGGTGATGAGGGCGAAGGCCGTGGCCCGCTGCCAGTTCCCGGCGCAGGCTTCCTCGCCCCGCCGGGCCGGGTAGCGCAGCGTGCGGCCGTCGATGGTCACCTCGACCTCGGTGCCCGGTTCCGCCAGGGCGATGCGGAACAGGGCCGCTCCCATCTGGGAGGCCAGCCGAAGGTTCGCGAGCAGGGCGTCCGTGTCGCCGCCGGGGTCCCCCGCACGCCACTTGATCAGGCGCTCCTGATCGTCCATGACGCTGCCCAGCTCCCATACAGCGAGGGGTTCTTCGCCGACGGGCGTGAACGCCTCCTGGAGGTGTTCCTCGTACATGGCCTCGATCCGCGGGTGCACTGTCCGCTCGCAGGCCGGTCGTTCGACCACCAGAGGGCCCGCGGCGAGCGCGGCCACCGCGTCCGGCCGCCGGTGGCGGCCGAACCCGCCGACCCGCGGGCCCCGCGTCTCGAAGCCGGTGACCAGCGCGTGCGGGAGGTACTCGGTGCGGACTGCGGGCGCCCAGCCCAGGGTCCGGTAAGCGAGCGCGGCGAGGGCGAGGGGAACGAGCGGGAGAAGGCTGCGGGGCGAGGCTGCGGGGCCGTGCAGGGTGCTGTACCTGGCCAGGAGGTCGGCCAGTGCGGCGTCGAAGGCGCCTTGGTCCTCGGCGGCCAGGGCGCGCAACGTGAGCAGCGCCGCGCTGTACGGCCTGTCGAGGAGGGGCTCGCCGGTCTCCTGGGCGCGGCTACGGATACGGTTCAGGGCCGCGTCGATCGCGGCGAGCTTGGCCTGCGCGCTCGGCGGGTACTCCTCGTCGTCGCCGGTGTCGTCCAGGACCACGGCCATCAGCCCCGTGGCGAACTCGCCGACGGGCGTTCCCTGCGCCTGCTCGGCGAAGTTCTGCCGGGCGAAATCGAAGGCCTCACCGTGCCACTTGGCTTTGTCCCTGAGGACGGTCAGGCAGAGCGCGTCGATCCACTCCCCGGGCGTGACGCTCTCCTCGGGGGCATCCTCGCCCGGGGCGTAGCTCATGCCGAAGTTCACATACTCCAGGAAGACCTGGAAGCTGCAGTGCGGATGGTACGCCGCGTAGGCGACGGCGCCGGCCGCGGCTTCGGAGGCGTCCTTGAGGGCGGCCTTGGCCTCCGGGGTGTCGAGGCCGGGTGTCTCGACGGAGAGGGCGCCCAGGTAGTCGAGGAACTCCTCGGCGATCGACTGCCATTCGTAGGTGGCCATCCGGCCGCCCCGCGACATGGACCGCACCTGCCCCCCGATGCGGTTCGTGAAGTCCTCGCGTGCCGCCGACAAGACGGCCCCGCCCACCTGGTGACGCTCTATCCGCACTGCCCTGCTCCTCGATCGATCTCTGCGACAGCCAGCCTACGTCCGGGGTCTGACAGGCCGGGCGACTGACTGCTGTGACCGGGGCGCTGGCCAGGCCGCGGGGATGTGTGGCAGTACGTCAGCGGCGATGCGTGCCGTGCCGCCGCTGGAAGCCTCAAGAGCCCGGGCTGGCCTGAGACTTCGCGCGCCCGTGCTCAGCCGAGGCTTGGCCGGCCGAGGACCTCCCGCCCGTAGTGCTGCTCTGCTGGTCAGCCGGGGCAGCCGGCGGGAGGGCGAGCCGGGCGCGAAAGGCGGGGGAGTGGAGGAATGCCTTCTCATCGGTGCACATACGGGCTGTGGCGAGCGGTGAGGCACCAGTCAGCGTCCGGGATCGTGGGCGGAGGTAGCGGTGGTCATGCCCGGCCGAGCGTATCCGTAGCCATCGGCGTGATCTGCCGACTCTGCACCGACGTGCGCCGGGCGGAACCACTGGCCATCTGACCGCAAAGAGCCCGCCTGGTGGTGAGACCGAGAACTTGGCTACCTGGCGCCCAAGGCGACCAAGATCACTCCGCGTGGTTGGCCTCGGTCCAGGCGTCGATGATTGCCGCGGGGACGCGTCCGCGGGGCGGTAGGTCGTAGCCGTTGGCTCGGGCCCACTCGCGGATGACGTTCGTGTCAGGCGGGAGCGGGGTGGAACCGGGGGAGGGAGGAGCTGAGGCGTGAGGGGCTGATGGGACGAAGGCTGTGGCCGCTTGCCGGAGGGTGACCGGGAATTGCGGTACGTCAGTCTCTCCGCTCAGGACAGAGGCGAGGAACTCGGTCAGGGCTCCGTTGAAGGTGTACCACCCTGGGCCGCGTGCTTCGTTGACGGTGAGGTGCCAGGGGTCCGGATCGTCCCTCGGCTCCGTGATCCAGAAGAGGTTTTCCCCGTTGTCGGTCACACCCATGGCGAACAGGCTGCGGGGTGCATACGGGACGGGCCGGCCGGCAGCCCGGTCGCGCTGCAGTTGCTCCTGCATGGTCGTGGGCACCGATCCGGTGAGGTTGACCCATTCCGTGATGCCGTGCGGGTGAAAGATGCGGATGAATCCGGCGAAGGCCCCGGGGCCGTAGGTGGCGGCGAGTTGCTTGTAGTCCTCGGGTAGGCGGAATCCGAGTGTGGCCTCGACGGCGTCCCAGTCGACCGGTGGCGGGTCGGCGGGGGGCGGGCACAGGCGAGTGAGCCGGTCGATGCTGGTCACAGGAGTCCTTGACGATGTAGCAGTTGTTGGGCGTGAGCGAGCTGGGCTTTTTCAGCGGGCCGTCCAGGTGGTGGCCTCGGTGGCCATGGTCTTCGAGCTGAATGCCCTTCGGTACGAGTCCTCCAGGTCGTCGGTGTACTCACGGTAGACGTTGTAACGGACGATCTGGCCGACTGGGTCAGCGGTTCCTCAGCAGTGGTCCCACCACCAGGAGATGCGCGGGTAGGGCAGGGGGCTGGTGTCGGTGGTCGACAGTGAGAGTGCCCAGCAGGCGGATGTCTTGATGACGTCTTCCAGGGCCATGCGTTGTTCGGGTGACGGGTTGTAGCGCAGCGAGCACAGGGTGACTTCGGTGTTGGTGATGACGAAGGTGCCAAGTAGCTCGACCAGGTTGCGCAGTGGCGGCTCGGCGGAGGCCATCAGGCGCTCACGCAGGCGGAGGAAGAGAAGCATCAGGCGGTCGCGGGTCTCGATGGCTGCGGCGACGGCTTGGTCGAAGGAAAGTCCGCGGGTCGCCCTCAGGACCTCCAGGAAGTTGGTGGAGGGCTGACCTTCCGCTCTCTCCTTGTGGAACGAGAAGACATCGTTCTCCAGGGCACCAATCAAGGATGAGCATTCGATGATGGCCTGGACCGCGGGTGTGTGCCATTGCTCGTCGGGAACGGGCGAGGGACCACACATGTCGACGAATACTGCGTAGAGGGGGCCGCCGAAGTCCAGAAAACGCATGGCGATGTACTCGTCCTCGCTGGGCACGTCGAAGTGCAGCTTGTGCACACTACTGGTGAGCCCGAGCCTGAACCCGGTGGTCAGGCGGTTCACCTGCGTCGGCGTGCACACCGCCCGTCGTTGTTCCACCGCGTCGTGAGCCGCCGCGACGTAGACGCTGTCCTGCTCCGTCACGTGGTATCCCGGAGACTCCACAGCACGGAGGATCTGGCAGATATGACGGATGAGTTCGCTGGGCTGGCTGCGGGCTTGGGGGTGATCGAGCACATCGTCGTCGATCGCGAGCGCCCACTCCATCATGCAGCCGATCCCGCGAAGCACTGCCTCGCTGGTCTCCGGGGTGGAGACCCTTCCGAGGCACCAGGCCAGGATCGTGCCGGGAGAGTGCGACGCCGGACTCTGTTCGCGGAACCCGTACGACTCCTTCCACGCGGTGACCTGGGCCGCGACGCCCGTGGGGATGTGGGAAATCTCCGGCATCGGCAAGGGGTAGTGGAAGCGCGGCGCGCCTCCCCGCTGAGCGGGAATCGCCGCCCGGTCCGCATCTGGTGCGCTGCTCATGCATGCTCCTTCATCGGTGCTGAGTCCTGTGAGGGCCGCAATCTGTGCCTGCGGTCGGCCGGAGGAGATAGTTGATGCCGCCCCGATTGTGCGAATGCGGCGGCATGGTCAGTTACGAGGGCGGTGAGGGTCCAGGCTGGAAGCCGGTGCCCGTTCGGCTTCGAGGGGCGCAGCGTCGCGTGGTTCCGCCGTTGTGGGCCGGTGGTGTCGGCTGGGTCGGGGCAGGGCGTTGCGGGTGCGGTGGTGGAATGCCAGGAGACCCAGGAGTGCGGCGACGGCGAACCACAGCAGTTGCAGAGCGAGGTATACCGGTGCGGAGGTGGTGGAGAAGCCGGCCGCGGTGGTGGCCTGGACGGATCCGTAGGTGGGCAGCAGGTGTGTCAGAGGGTTGTCGGCGCCGGAGCTGACGATGGGGTTTTGCAGGGCGACGTCGATGACGCTGGTCATCACCAGGGCGAACATACCTTCGACCTCGCGGCGCAGCAGGGATCCGAAGACCACGCCGAGGGCACCGTAGGTCAGCGCGGCGCAGAACAGGGCGGCGGCCAGCAGGAGGGGCTGTTTCGGTGTCCAGGCGATGCACATGGCTTCGGTGGCGTAGGCGGCAAGGAGAGCGGACGCCAGGACCAAGGAGGCGGCCTTGGCCATGACGAGATGGGTGCGGGGGTAGCCGGCCATGGCCAGGCGTCGGTCGAATCGTCCGCCGGTGAAGGCAGCGGCGAACATCGTGAACCCGGTGACCAGGGTGACGGCGTTGAGGGCGCCGGTGATCTGCGTCAGCTCATTGCCGGCAGGCGCCAGCCGCTCTCCGGTGGATGCCAAGCGGAACGGGGCTGCTTTGTCGGGGATGGTGAGGTAGACCAGGCCGACCCAGGTGGGAATGAAGAAGACGACCAGCAGCATGGCGAACCGGTTACGGGCGTGCTCGATCAGGTCGTACCGGGTCGCCGTGGTGAACAGGCTCAGGTGTGTCCTCATGCCGGTGCCGCCGTCTCCAGGCTCAGCGCACCCGCCTCCAGGCGCCACAGCTCATCCAGGCGTTCGGTGTCGTAGGCCGGATGGGAGACCACCAGGACAGAGCGGCCGGCGTCGCGCAGCTGGGCGGCCAGTTCCCAGAACCGCTGGTAGGTGTCCCAGTCGAAACCCTGGTACGGCTCGTCCAGCAGCAGAACCTGCGGATCGTGCATGAGCGCGAGCGTGAGGTTCAGCTTCTGCCGGGTCCCGCCGCTGACTCCCCGGCCCGCACATCGGCGTACTGGGAGAACTGCAGAGCCTCCATGACGCTCTCGGCATGACGCAGATCGTCAAGCGCGAAGGCTTCTGGAAGAACTCCCAGTGCTGCCGGACGGTCAGGGCGTCGTTGAGGACCACATCCTGCGGGCAGTAGCCAAAACGCCCCCGGTGACGCACCGCGCCACGATCCGCACGCAGTTCACAGGCCAGGATCTTCAACAGGGTCGTCTTGCCCGCGCCGTTCTCGCCGACGATCCTGGCCAGCACACCAGCCCCGAGGTCCAAGTCGAAATTTGATGACACGGGCCCGGCCAGGCCCACAGCCTCATCGTCAAACCGCTCGAAGCGGTGAAACAGACGCACCACGTAGCTCGATCCGTCGCGTGAGTGCAGCTGCGTGGAGACCAGCTCTGCCACGAGTGCCCGAAATGGATGGACGGCTGGGGGCCGCAGTTCTGCCCATGCGACCAGACACGGGGCGGGATCACTGCCGGGTACGTCCGCTGACTCTGAGCGCCTGATCACGTGTGTGAACGTGTTCGCGATCCGTGGCCGGACCGCCATCCACGCGTGAGTTCCCGCCCGAGTGCCGTCAGGATTCCGCGACCCCCTGGGCGCTTCCCTCTGCACCGGTCTCTGCCTGCGGTGCCCCCCGCGTGCCGGATCGGTGACTCGGGCGCGAAGCGGGTCTTCGGCCCGGCGCGGGCGATTCGCCAGCGGATGTAGGTGGCGAGGGCGGCGTTCTGCTCCTGGTGGGTGCGGTGGTCGGTGCCGTTCAGGAAGTAGCGCAGGGGGCGGTGGCCCAGGCGCGGACCTCGGCGTGCCGGTGCGGTGAGAAGTTGTCCAGCACCACGTACAGCTTCTCCCCGGGCCATCGCTCCCGCAGGGTCTTGAGCAGGCCGAGGAACTCCGCCACCGCTTGCGCTTGCGGATCCGGTAGTAGATCTCCCCGGTGGCCAGGTCCAAGGCGGCGAGCATGTGCATCACGCCGCCGTAGCGGTGGTAGGTCGCCCGCAGCCTGCGGGACCTGCCCACCGGGCGCCAGGTTTTCCCCTTGCGCGGCATCAGGTTCAGCGGCCCGAACTCGTCGGCGCATATCACCCGCCCATCGGCCGGCGGCGCGTCGTAGAACGTCAGGACGCGGTGCATTTTGGCGATGAAGTCCGGGTCGGTGGACGCCTTCCAGGTGGTTGTGGTCTGCCGGGAGACCTTGCCCTCGCGCAGGATGCGGCGCAGCGTCTCCCGGCTGATCTTGGGCACGACATGCCGGTCGACGAGGCGCTCGGTGGGCTTGGCCAGGCTCCAGGTGGTGAAGCCGGTGGTGCCGTCAGTCGGCGGGGGACGTCCGGGCGATCAGGCGGATGTGTTCGGGCACCCGCTCACCGGGTTCTGGGTGATGGCGGACAGGCTGTCCGGGTGGTCGCGTGATGGACCAGTTCGGCAACAACAGCGGCACCGGCCGCGGCCTGCGCGACGAACTGCTCCGACTGGCCGGCGCCCGAGGAGGACGTGCGTCGGGTTCTGCCGGGTGCCTGTCATCGGCGCGAAGGCGGAAGTGGTCGGGGCGGTGGAAAACCTGCTCGCCGCGGCTGGCCGACACGTTCCAGAGGGCGACGATGCCACCGGCCCGCAGGTCCGTGCCGCCGACGGTGACGTCTCGTACGACGACGCGCCATGGCCGTCCGCGTGCTCTCGCCGCCACCGAGGACCAGGCTGCGGCACTGAAGACGAATCTCGTCGTCGGGGGCGGTCCGCCGTCGGGCCATGGGGAGCCGGACCTGCTCGTCGACGACGTCCGCGCCTGCTTCCGTACCCTGCGCGACCACGCGGGACAACCACTCGTGACGCCCGCCTCCATCCACCCGAATGCGGTCCGTGTCGTCCGCAGGATCCGCGGCCAGGGCATGCAGATTCTGAACTGCACCCCGATGCACGCTCGGTCCGTCACGGACCGAGCCGTCCCGCCCTTGCCCGCTCCGGTTCCGCCCCGGCCGGAGCCTCGGCCACGCCCTGGAGAACCTATGGCACGCATGCCCGGCGCCGTCTGGCGGCCCGTCGTCAACGCCCACAAGAACGGTGTCCTCGAACGCCGCGGCTTGGTCCTGCACGTCCAGGCCGGCACCAACAGCCCCTTCGGCTTCTTCAACAATCCCGCCAAGCAGGTCAGCTCCGACTTCTGGGTCAGCACCATGGGCCGGATCGAGCAGTACGTCGAGACGGGCGTCGACTACGCCTTCGCGCAGCATCTGGGCAACCCGTACTACGCCAGCGTGGAGACCGAAGGCCACCCGGACACCCCCCTCACCCCCGCCCAGGTGGAGGGCGTTGCGCACATCTACGCCTGGGGGAACTCCACCTTCGGCTGGCCGCTGCACGTCGTGGACAGCACGACCCAGCCCGGCCTGACCTGGCACGGCGTGGGCGGCGACGCCTGGGGCGGGCACCCGCACTGCCCCGGTGACAAGCGCAAAGCACAGCGCGGCCGGATCATCGACCGAGCGACGGAGATCCTGGGACTCGACACGGACGGCGAGCCCAGCATCGACCTCGGCCGCCTCATCACCCTGATCCGCTCCGACCCGGAGGCCGCGCAAGGCCGCCCGACCTACCCCGAAGGCGTCCGCCTCGTCGAGGGGGCGCTGCACGCCGAGGGCCTGCTCGACAACATCAACGATGACCGCGACTTCGAGTGCCTCACCATCACGGCGTACGCGGCGTGGCAGCGGCTCCTCGGGTACGAAGGCGACGCGGCGGACGGCGTCCCCGATCAGGTGTCCCTGACCAAGCTCGGCCGGAGGCACGGGTTCACGGTCACCGCCTGACCGAGCAGGTCGGCGGCACCAGCAGGCACTTTGCCATGGCCGCCGCTGCCGATTCCGCACTTGTGTCCCTCAGTTGTCCTGGTCTCACATGGTGTTGATGGCTGCCCGGAGTCGTAGCCAGGTCGGGTCCGTTGCAGATGCTGTGGCGACGGCTTCCAGGTCGCCTGGCTCCCAGGTGCGGGTTCCGTCGGTGGTGACCCCAGGTGTGCCACAGGTCGCCGCCGTCAGGGACGTCGGAGGTTGCGTCCAAGAATGCTTCAACTGCAGCCTGCGGCATGTCGTCGTCCCCCGTGCCCCCCGTCTCGGAGCAGTCGGCGTTCACGGCCAACACCACAAGGTCGCCCTGACGGCGGGCGACGACGAGTTCACCTGCTGCCGTGCAGCCCAGCGCGGACACCGGGGTGCCGGCCGACACATCCTGCTCGCTCGCCTGCGAAGCCTCGACGTCGACCTCTATCAGGGTCCCGGCAGGTGTCCCGAACCAGAGCACGCCGGGCCGGTCGCCGAATGCGTTGTTGCGACGTGTCCAGGCGTGCAGCCTGGCCAGCCTCGCCGTCTCGCCCTCAACCGACTCGAAGCCGTCGTACGCAACCGGCTCAAGCGCCTCCAGCGCCGGCCTGACCCTCGACGAACCGGCGCCACCTTGACGAGCCGACATCGGTGAAGGGCGCGATCGGCCCGCCCGCAGGCACCTGTTAGGTTTACGAGGATCGTAAAGACGCAAAGAGAACGGGTGTTGTAGTGCGCAAGGCGCGATGGATAGCGGTCGCGACCCTGGCCGTGGCCGTGACGGCCGCCGGGTGCGGCGGCAAGAGCGCGGGTGGGAAGACGGCACACGGCACGGTTAGTGCCACCACTGGCGTGGCGAAAAAGCCGGCCGGCGCGGCTCCGTCTCACGGCACGCTCCTTGAGCGAGCGGCCGGCACCTGGAAATACATCGCCACCCCCGACGACTCAACGCTGGACACGCTCGTCATCAAGGACGGCAAAGCCACAGCCAAGGGCGCGAAGCTCTCGTGCACGGGCACCTTCGTGCCGACGAAGAAGAACGGCCGGGAATCCGCGACCATCACCTACACATGCCAGGGCGGCAAGGACGGCGGGCGCGGCCTGGGGCACCTGAAGGTGGACCCGGACGGCTCCTCGCTCGTGATCGACTTTGACGGTCCGCCCGGCGGCTGGGGCGGCCCGGTCGACAGCTACCGTCGAGCCTGAATGCCGGTTCCGTGCACTCAGACGAGTGACGACCACTTGCGCAGTGCAGGCCTTGGCCGTCGGCCGCCCCCGTAGCCCATCCAGGCACAACGCCACGCGATGGCCCAGTGGCGCGGCTGACGGCGGCCCACTGACACGAGTGTTGGTTCGGGCCGGGCTGAGTGTCAGTGCCGGCGCGTATGTCACGGCGGATGAGCTGGGACGTATTCATCATGCCCTTTCCGCCCGAGGCCGGGGCGACGGACGAGATCGACGGGGACTGGGAGCCGTCGAGCCTGGGGGGCGGGCCGGGATGTGCGCGCTGTCCTTGCAGAGGCACTGCCGGGCCTCGAATACTCACAGGGCGGGTGGGACAATGATGAGGGTCCCGGCTTCTCCATCGGCATCCCACTTGGCGACGGGGTGGCCGAAGGCGAACTCGCCGCCGCGCGTCCTTCGCGGTCACCGTCGTCCCCTTCCTGCGGGTCGCGACCCGCCCCGCGCTGGCGGAGGGGTTTGGCGAGGAGCAGGCGTAACGCTGCGCGCCGCACCCGAGTGATGAACCGTCCGGACCACATGACCGGCGGCGACATCCCGCCCGGCTCTTTGCTTGGGCCGGGAAGCGTAGGCAGCGCGGTGCGGCAGGCCTCGGCAAGTGTCCTCCGCAGCGGGGTGTCTCCGCCGAGCAGAACCGGGACGAGGACGGGGAGCACCACAGCCGTCTGCGTCCCGGGGGGAGCGCACCGACTTGAGCTCGGCGAGCGCGGCGCGAGCTCGTTCCTCACCCAGGACCGCGGCGAGGCGCGCGGCCTCGTGCTGCCGCGCTCGACCGCCCCGACAGGACCAGGTTGGTGGGGTGCTCGGTCATCCGGGCTACCAGTTGCCGTCCCCTCTCACACCCGCACGGCCTTCAGGACCGAGGGCGGGGCACCTCGAAGTAGGTCCCGTCTGAGAGAGCCGGTCGGATGTCCACTTGGAGGACTGTTCCGTACCGGGCACGGATGGACGGTACGGCTTCGGGGCGCTGGGGGGTGATGTCGCACCGGGAGTACACGGTGGATTCTGGTGGGCAGGCTGGCGTTTCCTTGCCCTCCACCTGGTACAGAGGGGGCGTGGTTCCGTGGGGCGCCGTGTCCCATGTGATCTCCACATCCTCGTTCACCGACTCCAGGTAGGGAGCGGGCATCAGTTGCCCGTCGGGATCCACGCCCCGCATCCGCTGGTACGCCAGCGCGTAGTCCATCGATCCCCCGGACCCACTCCCGGGGCCGTTGACATTGGGCTGCCACTCTGCGATGTGCGCGGCGCCGATACGCCGCAGCACGTCGGCGACCTCACCCTCGACCCCGAACACGGCATGCCCGCTCATCGAGCAGGTCAGCAAGGGGCCCGTGGCGGACTCGAAGAAGTTGCCCTCGCGGGCTGTGTCGCATCTGTCCTCGAACATCGTATATCCGGGGTGCAGGCCCTCCACGTGGCTGAACGGCGCCAGCAGCCCCCGGATATGCGTCTCCTCCGAGTCGCGCTTGCGCTGTGCGTCGGCTCCTTGAGCCTTGGCCCGCAGATCACTGTCGGCGGGCAGTCGGGAGCATGCGGTGACCACCGTCATCATCAACGCACATCCCGCCATCAGCACACCAGCGTTAAGCCTCCGATGTGATCCCACTTCCCCGCCTCTCCGGGATACTTGACGTTCGCCGCCACACCTTTCCCTGCCGTGTACGCGAGTGCACGAGTACGCGTACTCAGAGAGCCGCGAGCGACACCGGCCGGTCCGTGGGGGGCTGCAAATCGTTCGGTGTAACTCCCGATCATGGAAGATGCATCGATGACCAGTGCGAACGGGGCCGGGCATGAGGCTGTCAAGTCGGCGGCGGCTGTGTCGGCGAAGGCCGTGGACGACCGGCTGGTCGACGAGTGTCGGCTATGACGAGCACGATCCGGCGGGCAAGGATCGTGACCACTCTCGCAACGGCAAACGGTCCAAGACTGTGCTGACCGACGTGGGGCCGGTGGAGATAGTCGTGCCCTGTGACCGGGACGGCTCCTTCGAGCCGAAGATCGTCAAGAAGAGGCAGAAGCGCCTGACCGGCGTCGACGAGATGGTCATTTCGCCGGCCGCCAAGGGCCTGACCACCGGTGAGGTGCAGGCCCATCTCGCGGAGGTCTATGGTGCAGAAGTCTCCCGGCAGACCATCTCGACGAGACGGCGCGGTCGCCAACCGGCCAATCCATGTGGCTCTGGCCGTCACCGTTGAGGGCCGGCGAGAGATCTCGGGCTGCGGGCCGGGGACGGCAGCGAGGGCGCCAAGCACTGGTTGCACATCCGCACCGGGATCAAGAACCGCGGCGCGGGCGACGTGCTGATGCTGGTCTGCGACGGCCTCAAGATGTTCGCCGGCACGAGGGCGTCGCCGGGGTCCGACTACTTGCCGGAGACACTGTGGCGGTCGCGGTAGCGGGCGGCAGCCATCGGGCTGATCGCGAAGACCTGCCGCTTGCCGGTCCGCAGCACCGCCACCAACAGGCCCTGGGAGGTCTCGATCGCCACCGGAATGGAGTTGTCCTCGGTGTCGCCGTATTCGGCGAGCAAGGGCACGGTTGGGCTGTGGAGCAAGCCGCCACTGTCGGGCACCCAGCCGGTCGACATCAAGATGGCCGCGAACCGGGCGCTGCGCACCACGGTGGCCACGGACCACCGGGCACTGGCGGTCTACGTGGCCCACCCGGGCTCCGTGCGGGTGATGCCCAGGGGAGGCATCTGGACAGACCGGACAGACCAGCGAGACAGAGGCACGCAGGTGCTCGGCACCGTGGCTGCTGCGCAGTCCAGGTCGCCGAGCGGCGTGACACAACAGTGAAACCGCTGGGACGCGTCCGGTACAACCGGCGCGGCACATGCGGCGTCTTGAGTGTCACACGGCCAATAGGCCGCTGTGCGCAGCAGAAGGGCAACCGCGATGTCATCTCCACTCTCGCTCCGGCGAGTATTCCTGGCCACCGCGCTCACCTGCGTCGCGGTGCTCGCCACCGGTTGCAGCGCGGGCTCAGCCGCCACCTCCGGTGGCACCGCTGCGGCCACGGTTTCCGGCGCATCGGCGACGACGGCGCCAGCCGCGACAACGCCGGCCGCGACAACGCCGGCCGCGACAACGCCGGCCGGGAGAACGCCGGCCGCGACCAACACGGCTCAGGCCGGCAGCACGGGCACCAACACCCAAACGCGAACGGCGGGAACGATGCACAGGCCCACCGCCGCCTGCCCGACCCGTTATCTGCATGCCAGAGCGGGTATCAGTCAGGGCACCGCCGGCAGCGTCTACCAGGTGATCGACTTCACCAACATCTCCCAGACCACCTGCACCCTGTACGGATACCCTGGAGTGTCACTCGCCGGCGGCAGCCCGGTCAATCAGATCGGCCCGGCCGCCACACGGAACACCACCGCCCCCCGCGCGCTGGTGACGCTGCCACCGAGGGCCACCGGCAACGTGTTGCTGCGGATCACGGACGCCGGCAACTACCCTACGGAGCAGTGCCACCCGACCGCCGCGCAGTACCTGCAGGTCTACCCGCCGGGCCAGACGACCCCGACCTACGTCGCCTATCACGCGACGGCCTGCGCCGGGACGGTCGGCCTCCTGAGCGTCAGCGCGGTCCAGCCGGGCTCGGGAAGTGCGTCGTAGTACGCCGGACCGACGGCGGTGCCCCGGCCACCGGGCCAGGTCTTGAACGGCTGCGGCCCGCGAACACCTGAAGTGTTCGCGGGCCGCAGCCGTATGTGTGCAGGTCCTCGGGCAGCATCCGATGCCGTTGTAGGCGGAGGCGATGGCCATGCCTGAGGCCGCCGCCCGGTGCGGTGCTGGCAGGTCGAAGTCGGCTGAGGGTCAGCTGAGCGTAAGGGCGGTGTCGTCGATGACGAATGAGGTCTGGAGGGAGGTGTCTTCGGTGCCGGTGAAGGTGATGGTGATGGTCTGGCCGGCCAGGGAGGAGACGTCGAAGGTCTTCTGGGCGTAGCCGGTGGCGGCGTTGAGGTTGGAGTAGGTGGCCAGTGTGGTACCGCCGGCCTTGACGGTGAGTTTGTCGTACGCGGTGGAGGTCGTCGTCTCGGCGGTGTCGACGTGCAGGTACAGGCTGAGGGTGGCCTTGCAGCCGGTCGGGATTGTCACGGGCTGCGAGAGGGTGTCGGTGTGGGAGCTGCCGTAGCCATCCAGCCATGCGTCCCATGTACCGCCGTGCGGGGGCTCGCCCTGGGTGCCGTACTGGCCGATGACGCCCGAACTGGCGGACCATACCGTGTTGCCGGACTCGAAGCCCGGGTTGCTGAGCTTTTGGCCGGTGCTGGTGCAGGTTCCGCCACCTGCTGGGTTGATCGTCCAGGTGAAGGTGGTGGAGCCGGTGGCGCCTGTGTCATCGGTGGCGGTGGCGGTGACGTGGTAGGTGCCGGCGGTGGTGGGTGTCCCGGAGATCAGGCCGGTGGTGGAGGCTGTGGTCAGGCCGGGTGGCAGGCCGGCCGCGCTGTAGGTGAGTTTGGCGGTCGAGGCGGAGTCGGTCGCTGTGATCTGCAGGTTCACCGCGGTCCCGGCGGTGCCGGTCTGGTCACCGGGGTTGGTGACGGTGACGGTGTTGCCGCCTGGCTGCCCGCCGCCGATCGGCAGGCCGCCGGTCGGTGCGTACATCGCCACGTCGAAGGTGCTGCCGCTGGGGGCATGGGCGACGGGGATCACGGTGACGGCGTTGCCGCCGGACAGGACGGACGTGGATATGTAGTCGCCGAACATCCGGCCCTGCGTGGTGTTGGGTAGCCAGGCCAGTGTCATGGGGCCGGCGAGCTGGGTGGGTGCCGTCCACGTGGTGCCGCCGTCGGTGGACGAGACGTAGCCTGCGTCGAGCTGGCAGGTGGTGTCCGTGCAGGAGGCGTTCGGGTAGTAGTAGTACGTCAGCCCGATGCGGGCGGTGTTGCCGGCACTGCTGGGATCCACGCCGATGCCAGGGACGAAATGGTCGGCGGTGCTGTTGGCGGCGTCGATCGGCACGCGGGTCGGCGAGCTCCACGAGGTGCCGTTCGTCGAGGTCGACATGATGATGTCGTTGCTGGTGCAGTTGGTGCGGAAGCGGCAGTCGGCCCAGACTACGTAGACGCGGCCGGAGGCGTCGATCTCAGCGGACGGCAAGGGTCCCTCGCGCAGGCTGTCCAGTCTCGACATGTCGGCGGCGTCGTCCTCCAGACCGGCGACCGGGTGGTGCGAGACAGTGGCGATCTGCACGCTTGAGCCCCAACCGTTGCCCCCGTTGGTGGAGACGAACGCCCGTTCACTGTCCTCAGTGCCGGAAGAGAACGGTACGACGACGGTGCCGTTGGGCTGCACGACCGGCTGGCCGCCGAGTCCGCTCGGGCTGTCGGCCGGGCTCTGCTGCGCGCCCCAGGTCGCGCCTCCGTCGGTCGAGGTCTTCATGTGCTCGGCGTCGCCGGCGTTGGCGTCGTCGTATTCGGTGTAGCAGCGGCCGTAGTAGGGGCTGGACGGGTGGTTGTCGCAGACCGTCCAGTTCTTGTCATCGAAGGTGCCGGTGGAGACGGTGACCGGGGCGCCCCAGGTGTGACCGCCGTCCGTCGAGCGGCTGACATCGACATCGACGCTGTTGCCGGAGCGGATGCCCAGCCAGGAGACCATCCAGACCCCGTCCTTGGCGTCGTATGCCACGGAGGCGTCACTGGCTGCGGAGTACGGGCCGCCGGTGTTCGTGGTGGAGCCGGGCAGGAAGCCATGCGTCCAGCTCTGTCCGTTGTCGGTGGAGGTCGCCCACCCGATGTTGGACGCCCCGCCGCCGGAGACCCGTCCGACCTGGAAGGCGGCGACGACGGTGCTGCCGAAGCTGTAGGTGTCCGGCTCGACTTCGGTGGCGTGCTGGGCCTGCGAGTCGGAGTACGGGTCACTGCTGACCCGCGCGAGAGAGGGAGCAGTGGCATGGGGGGCCGCTAAGGCGGTCGCGGGGCTCGAAGCGCTGGCGAATGCGGGGGCACCGAACGCCATCGCCGCGGCCAGGGCACCAATGAGCAGGGGAGTTCTTCCTCTTGCCGGTCTGGACATATCTCTCCTGGCGGTATGTGTGGGGCGCCGGCGGCCGCCGGCAGACACGGCAAACCGGCGGGAACGCGACATGGCGGGTTCGCGTCAGTTGATGCAGGGGCCTGTCGCGCAGTTGCACCACGGGCGGACGCATGCGCGTCGTGCCGGGTGTGGCATGTGACGCAGCCACACCAGCATCGATCAGGGCGGAGGCGCCCTCCAAGCGGCGGCAACATACAGCGTATTGATCGTCCTGATCGCGCCCATGGCCGGCGTCGCCCACTCGGCTCCGAGTTTCCCGCCGCTCCGAGTTGCTGGGCTGACCGTGGCCGCACGCGTGGTGAATGCGGTGAGGAGGCGTCTTCGGCCTGGTGTGGAGCGTGACACTGAACATCCCTTCAGGCAGCCGGTGGTCGACCGGAGGTGGGGGTGAAGGACGTTCGCGCAAGGTGCATGCGTTCTCGCAAGCTGGAGTCTGGACCCGTACATGACACCACGCAAGGGGTGGCGACAAGTCGGCCAGCACCCCGCACCTCCCCAACCGGGTACGTTGTCCGCGCCAAGTCGGACACGGCCACGACGGCCGCAGGTCACCTCGCGTTCGGCAGGCATCAGTCGCAAGGCGGCAATGGGGGTGCGTTGGGTCAGATGCGCCCCGAGCCGGCGGCACGGACCCTGACCACGGGCGTGTGATCGCGCAGGGTCCGGGTCCGTGCCTTCGGCGGTCGCAGCACCTGCCCCGACTCGTCCGCGAAGCACAGCCACGCGTCCTGGTCCCTCACCGTCTTTCCACCCGCGGCCACGTCTCCTTGATCCACGCAGCCACCGCGTCCTCGTCGCGTTCAGCCGCCCGACGCTGCGGGACCTGCCCACTCCATCTGCGCCGGGCTGAACCATTCGTGGAAACGCCGCGCGATCACCGTGGCAACGCGGGCGAGCGTCCACCCGCTGGTCCTCCACCCAGCCACGCCTGCCAGCCCCTTGGACCGCAGCGCCTCCGCACCGGCCTGCCGCCAGCAGGCGTGCCAGGCATAGGCGGACTTCCGGAAGACCCGTAACCGCCGTGGGACCTGCGCCGGCGTCGCGGAGGATCCGGCGTGCACGCCGGGTGCTACCTCGCCGGCTGTGAGGCAGGCGAACCCGGCTACGCCGATCTGTCGGAAGGACGGGTACACCAAGGGGGTCCGCCCGCCGGCCTCCGTGACCGGGAAAGAGAAGAGGCTCAACGCCGCCTCCAACGGCTACACGGGCAGCATGACGGATGCCGAGCACGACCACCTGATCTCCCTGCAGCTCGCGGGCGACCCCAACGACGCCCGCAACGTGGGTGGAGCCGGCCGGGCCGGGCGGCCGATATCCACACCAGACGGCCCCGCTCATCGGTCAGGGCAATCACGTGCGGTGCCGGGACCATCCCCGCATATGCGCGGGGAGCAGGACCGCATCACGGTAGCCGCCTTGCGGTGCCCGTAGGTGGCGGATGTAGGACTCTCCCCGCGCCCGCGTGGATGGTCCCAGGTAGGCCTGGTGACACCGCTTCGGGTCTGCCGACCGGCTGGCAGGCGGGTGGGGTCTGGTGGTTCGGCGTGATAGGAGGTAGCGCGGGCCGTACCCTCGGGGTGCCTGCGGTGTCAGATAGCAGGCGCTAAACACTGGAGGCATTTCTCGTGCTGATTGCTCAGCGTCCCTCGTTGGCTGAAGAGGTCGTCGACGAGTTCCGCTCCCGGTTCGTGATCGAGCCGCTGGAGCCGGGCTTCGGCTACACCCTCGGCAACTCCCTCCGCCGTACCCT